>JALWRO010000133.1 GCA_027080605.1 Campylobacterales bacterium | reverse complement strand
CCCCTTCATTCAGCATCCCCTGATGAAACTTCGCAAAACGCTCCGTGTCGGACTGTAACGCATCGTCGAAACTGTACACCTCCTTGTCGCTGAAAAAGAAACCGAACATACTGCCCCGTACATCGATCTGCAAAGCGATACCGTTTGCCGCCGCCGCTGTTTTGAACCCTTCCACCAGCAGTGTCGCTTTCTGCTCCATTGCCGTGTAAACGGAAGGATCACTTTTGAGTTTTCGCAAAGAGGCGAGTCCCGCACTCATCGCAACCGGATTGCCGCTGAGCGTCCCCGCCTGATAGACCGGACCGTCCGGAGAGAGCATATTCATGATCTCTTCACGACCGCCAAACGCACCCACCGGCATACCGCCGCCGATTACCTTGCCCAGTGTCACGATGTCCGGTTTAACGCTGTAGATCCCCTGCGCTCCTTTCAAAGAAGCCCGAAAACCGCTCATTACTTCATCAAAGATCAGCAGCGCACCGTACTTGTCACACAGTGCACGTAACCCCTGCAAAAACTCCTCTTTTGCCGGAACCAGTCCCATATTTCCCGCAATCGGCTCGATAATCACACAGGCGATCGAATCGGGAGCATCGGTAAAACACTTCTCCACACTTTTGAGATCGTTATATTTTGCCAGTAACGTATGTTTCGTCAAATCTGCGGGAACCCCCGGAGAAGAAGGTGTACCGAATGTCACTGCACCGCTGCCCGCCTGTACCAGCAAAGAATCGCTATGCCCGTGATAACACCCCTCGAACTTGACAATATCGTCCCGTCCGGTAAAACCTCTCGCCAGACGGATCGCACTCATCACCGCTTCCGTACCGCTCGATACAAAACGTACTTTGTCGATACTGTCGAACAGATCGACAATCTCTTCGGCAAGCTCTGTTTCAACCGTCGTCGGCGCACCAAAACTGAGCCCTTTTTTCACACTCTCGATCACCGCTTTTTCGATATCCGCATCGCAATGTCCGAAAATAAGCGGTCCCCAGCTCTGCACGAAGTCAATATACTGATTACCGTCGATATCGACCAGATACGCCCCTTCACCCCGCTCTATGAAAACCGGTGTACCTCCGACGCTTTTAAATGCCCGTACCGGCGAATCGACACCGCCCGGAATCACTTTTTTTGCCGCTTCAAACGCTGCCTGTGATTTTTCATGAATCATTCTTTTTCCCTTTGTGTTTATTTTTGTTTTTATCGTAGTCTGGATTTTGTGTCAAAAGATAGTAATACAGATGCGCCATCTCCCACTCTGTCAGAAAATACTGCGGCATCAGCCTCCCTTTACGGGAAAGTGCTTTTTTAAAGCGTGCCATGGAGAGGTTGTAAATCGGTGGTGCCGTGATACTGTACTTTTTGCCGTGATCGACATAGGTACAGAGCACTTTCCCCTCCCCCTTTTCACCGTGACACTTCGCACAGCTGATCCCTCTGGGGTTTTTATAGAGCATTTTCGCATACTCATCATCCGTGATGAAACTTTCACCCGCAAAAAGCGTACCTGCTATCAGTATCGACATAAGTAAACCAAAACCGATACGTCGCATCCCATTCTGTCCTTTAATTTAAAATGCTATAATATCAAAAAAACGATAAAGGCAGTTGATGCAAATACTCGATGGCAAAGCGCTTGCCGCTAAAATCCGCAAAAAGGCGGCAGATGATGTCGCCTCTCTCAAAAACAAAGGAATCACCCCCGGTCTTGCAGTAGTACTCGTCGGCGACGATCCCGCAAGTCATACCTACGTCAAGATGAAAGAGAAAGCCTGCGAAGAGACGGGCATTTACTCGATCGTCCATAAAATGCCGATCGATATCTCCGAAGCAAAGATTTTGGAAACGATCGAAATGATGAACCAGAATCCCAACATCGACGGTATTCTGATCCAGCTCCCGCTTCCCGCACACATCGACACCCAGAAGGTGCTCAACACCGTGTCGCCGGAAAAAGATGTCGACGGATTCCACCCTTTCAATGTCGGAAATCTGGTACTCGACATAGACTCTTTTGTCCCCTGTACGCCGCTGGGTGTCATGAAACTTCTCGAAGAGTATGACATTCACCCCAAAGGGATGGATGCATGTGTTGTGGGTGCGAGCAATATCGTCGGAAAACCGATGATGCACCTGCTGTTGAACAAATTCGCCACGGTCGATATCTGCCATATCTACACCAAAGATCTCAAAACCCACACCTCCCGTGCCGATCTGCTGATCGTCGGTGTCGGTAAACAAAATCTCATTACCAAAGATATGGTCAAAGAGGGCGCCATCGTCATCGATATCGGTATCAACAAAACCGATGAAGGCAAAATCACGGGCGATGTCGACTTTGAAAATGTCGCTCCCAAATGCAGCTACATCACCCCGGTTCCCGGCGGTGTCGGACCCATGACCATCGCCATGCTGCTGGTCAATACCATTAACGCAGCAAGGAAACGATAAGATGGTTAAAAAATTTAAAGCATTCGCCAACAGCTGGCCGGGCACGATTATTATTGTTCTGCTCATTATCTTCTTTGTCGCACAGGCTTTTGTCATTCCCAGCGGTTCCATGAAACGCACACTGCTGATCGGAGACCATCTCTTCGTCAAAAAGTTTGCCTACGGTATTCCGACACCCTATATTCCATGGGTAGAAATTCCGGTCATACCGGACTTCAATAAAAACGGGCACCTGATCGAAGGCAAACGCCCCCAAAGAGGCGATATCGTCGTATTCCGTTACCCACTCAACACCAAAACCCACTTTGTCAAGCGCTGTATCGCTGTGGGTGGAGACATCGTTGCGGTGAAAGACAAAGTGCTCTATCTCAAACCTCATGAAGGCAACGACTATGTACGTGCACACTACCCCAAAGAGGTGATTGTCGATATGAACGGCGAGCTGTGGGTTAAAAACCCCTACAGAACCAAATACAAAGGGATTCAAAACGATCCGGAAATTACCGACAACGGTACCTATCCGGAACAGATTTTCAACTTTCCGCCGGTCAAAATCGAGCAAGATTACTTCTTCATGATGGGAGACAACAGAGACCACTCCAACGACAGCCGATTCTGGGGACCGATACCGTACAGACTCGTGGAAGGCAAGCCGTGGTTTGTCTACTTTTCATGGGATAAAGATTATAAAATACGCTGGGATCGTATTGGAAAATCGGTCGAAACACTTCAGGATGACCCCGAATATATCAACAAAAACGTGAGCCTCGAATAATGGAGGAGACCAAAATTGCCGAAGTCATTGCCATTATCCTCGCGCTGGGAATAGCGATTATCGGGCATGAAATCATGCATGGACGTGTGGCATACCACTTCGGAGACGATACCGCCAAAGTGCAGGGTCGTCTGAGCATCAACCCGCTGGTACACATCGATCCAGTCGGGACAATCATCGTTCCCGCACTCCTCTACTTCAGCAATGCCGGCTTTCTTTTCGGCTGGGCAAAACCTGTCCCCATCAATATCAACACCGTCATTCGAAACGGCGGTTATAACGGCGCTATCGCCGTTGCGCTCGCGGGTATCACATTCAACTTCACCCTGGCAATTGCCGGTGCACTGCTTCTGCATATGCTTTCACCGATTCATAATATCTGGGACTATTTTTTGCACGCTTTTCTGACCTACACCGTGGTGTACAACATTGTCCTGGGCATTTTCAACCTCATCCCGATCCCACCGCTGGACGGTTCTCATGTCGTTGTCTATCAGGCGCGCAAAATGGGTTTTCAGGATTTTGCCAACAAGTTTCAGTCCATCGGGCAATACGGTATGATCCTCCTGATCCTCATCATCGCTACCCCGCTTGCCGATGTTATCTTCGCACCTATGATGAAAGTAATTGACCTGCTGTTACCGTAAACCTCTTAAAGAAAAGTTTTTTCTAAAAAAGGAAACTTTTTCTTGCTTTTTTCTTCATGAAAAGTGTATGCTATGGGTAACATACATACAAAGGAAGCAAGATGGAGTTTCAGATTCTCAGCAACTTTATCGGCAAATGTCTGCGCAAAAACGATATTTTCATCCCGGCAATGATCCTCTACCTCATCAAAAACAATGGCGAAGGTAATGTATCGCAAATCAGCCGGTTGCTCTATATTTTCGACTTTAAACATGAGCTTTCCCATTACGATACCATCGTCCGGAATTTCAGTGCCGTCATGCTGAAAGAGTATAATATTGTCGAAGAGCCTCATGAAGATTTTTACAAATTGAAAACATGGCCTTTGACAGAAGAGGAGATAGAGAAGATCACCAAAGCGTGTATCGAAGTTTCCAACGGATTTTTTTCCCATCTCAAAGAGAGAGAACCTATCCGGGGATAGGTATCGCGTACGTCAGTTCAGATACGCATCTCCTCTTTAAAGCGGTATTTACTCTCGGTAAGACGCTGACGAATCTCTTCCTGATGCTCCTTGCCTTTGGTTTCAAGCGCCAGCGTTACATTGGCATCACCGTAAGAGAGGCTGGTGGAAGTCCGGTCATAATCGATCTGCGTAATATTCGCTCCGACATCCGCCAGAATATCGGTCAAACCTCTCAGCGCACCAGGTTTGTCAATCAGCGTCACCATCAGTTTCATTTTACGATGCGCTTTGATCAAACCTTTTTCGATAATCAGTGACAACATCTGTACATCAATATTACCGCCGCTGAGTACCGTCGCAATTTTACTGTTTTTCTCAAAGTGAAATTTACGGTGCATAATCGCCGCCACACCGACAGCACCACCGCCTTCGACCACCAGTTTCTGCTTCTCCAGCAAAAAGAGAATCGCCGATGCGATCTCTTCGTCATCGACACTGACCACATCATCCACCACTTCCAGAATAATCTCCAGATTTTTCGGGGAGACATCCCGTACAGCAATACCGTCCGCAATCGTACGCACCGAAGTGGAATCGAGCGGCTTTTTGCTGTGAAAAGAGTTTTTCATCGCCGGAGCACCCTCTGCAACCACACCGATAATCTTGATCTCGGGTTTCACCTGCCGCACATAGGAGCCGATCCCGCTGATCAATCCGCCGCCGCCGATCGGCACGACAAGATAATCAAGATCTTTGATCTCTTCGAGCATCTCTATCGCAACACTCCCCTGCCCCGCTATCACCTCTTCGTCGGCAAACGGGTGTATAAATGTCAAAGCATGTTCACGGGCATACTCCGTCGCATAGGCATACGCTTCATCATAATTTTCTCCGTGCAAAATCACCTTCGCACCCAGCGATGTCGTATTTTGTACTTTCAGCAACGGTGTTGCTTCCGGCATGATAATCGTTGCGGGAATACCGAAAATCTTCGCACTGTACGCCACACCCTGTGCGTGATTTCCCGCACTCGCGGCAATAACACCCTTCTGCCGCTCCGCATCGCTCAGGGAAGCGATCTTGTTGTATGCTCCGCGCAGTTTATAGGCACCCGTAAGCTGAAGATTCTCTTTTTTCAGATAGACTTCCGCATCTGTCCGCGTACTCAACAGCGGTGCACAAGCAAACGGTGTACGAATGACAACATCTTTGACACGGTTATAGGCTTCCGTAATTTTAGTAAGTGGAATCATCAACCGTAAATTCCCCTGTGCTCTACCATCGTACATCTGTTCTGTACCACTGTAAGACCCATCGCTTCCGCTCTTTCGGCAGCGGCATTGTTGACAATCCCCTTTTGCAGCCACAACACTTTGACATCACCGCGCTTTGCGATAGCATCGACAATCGCATCTGCGACAGCCGGCTTTCGAAACATATCTACCATATCGATCTGCTCCTCCACCTCTTCGAGAGAGCGGTACACTTTTTCACCCAGAATCGTCTCCTCTTTGGGATAGATCGGAATAATCTTATACCCCTGCTCCTGCAGATATCGGGCAACCCGGTGACTGTCTTTCTCCTCATTGGGAGAGAGTCCCGGAATCGCTATGGTTTTGACACTTTCAAAAATCGCTTTAAACTCATCCGGATTGGCGTTGACTGTCGGAAATTCGCACTCCATTTCAGCTCCTTGTTTATATTGTAAAGATCTATTATAGAGAAAATTTACAAAAAAGCCGGTAAACACAAAGAGTAATGTTTCATGAAGAGCAAATTGGTAAAATTATATTTCTTTTGTAAACTTTTGTAACATTAAATTACTTTTCAAACAAATAAAAAATCATTTTTGTAAATTTTATTTACATTAAGTAAAATTTTATATACCATGGATATAAC
>JALWRO010000132.1 GCA_027080605.1 Campylobacterales bacterium | reverse complement strand
CGATCCAATAATTTTGTCATTATTGAGACCGACGATAAAAAGCGTATTTTGAAAAGTTTCGACATCGACATTCCCGTTCCGATGGTTGCCTCGGAGATTTCCCGGTTTAAAAACAACCTCATCAGCCCGGAAGAAGCGATCTCTGCCGCGCAGATGCAAAACTATAAAAAAATCGCCGCCGCTTTTCAGAAATATGAAACCTATCTGCAGCAAAACAATCTGGTCGATTTCGACGACTTGCTCGCTCTCCCCTACCGGATACTCGAACAAAACCCCGCACTGTGTGAGGAGATCAGCCAAAAGTACCAGTACATCCTCGTCGATGAATACCAGGATACCAACGACCTGCAATTCAAATTGCTGGAAAAACTCGCCTCCACCCACAACAACCTCTGTGTCGTCGGTGATGACGATCAAAGCATCTACGGCTGGCGCGGTGCAAATATCAAAAACATTCTGGAATTTGATAAAACATTTGAAAATACCAAAGTGGTCAAACTCACCAAAAACTACCGCTCCACCGAAGCGATTCTCAAAGCGGCCAACGAGCTGATAGAACACAACCGAAACCGTCTGGGAAAAGCGCTGGAGAGTACCAAAGATGCCGGCAAAGAGATCGAATTTATCCATTTCGATGATGAAAACAATGAAGCGAGAGAGATTGCCAACAGGGTCAAAAAACTGATCGACAGCGGTGTCGATCCCAAAGAGATCGCCATCCTCTACCGCATCAACGCCCTTTCGCGTTCGATCGAAGAGGGGCTGAACCGTGCCGGTGTTCCCTATAAAATGGTCGGCGGGCTGAAATTCTACGAACGTGCGGAAGTGAAGGATATCATCGCCTATCTGCGTGTCATCACCAATCCGCATGACGACTTTTCACTCAAACGTATCATCAACAAACCAAAACGGGGTATCGGCAAGGCGACGATCGATAAACTGCTCGATCTGGCGTATCAGAACAGCTGTTCGGTCTATAGTATCTTTACGGAGCATCATGAAAAGCTGGCGGATAGTATCAGTAAAAAAGCCTTTGGCACACTCAAAGAGTTTTTCGGGAACATCAACGACATCCGTGAAAAGCTGGAAGCGAGCAGTTACGACCTGATCGACAACCTCGAAGATGCTTTCGGTATCAGATCTTACTACGAACAGATGCCCGACGGTATGGACAGGGTGCTGAATATCGACGAATTTTACGGTCTCTACCGCGATTTCGTCATTCAAAATCAGGATGCCACACTGGAGAGTTTTCTCAACGACATCACCCTCCAGAGTGATCAAGACCAGATCGACGGACGCAGCATCTCTATCATGAGCATCCACGCCAGCAAGGGACTGGAGTTCGACCATCTTTTCGTGATCGGACTGGAAGAGGGATTTTTTCCCCTGGTCGGCGACGGATGCGATATCGAAGAGGAGCGTCGTCTGGGGTATGTCGCCATCACCAGAGCAAAAAAGGAACTCACCCTCAGCTCCTCCGCCACGCGCTACTACAAGGGCAAACGCGCCCAGCTGAGCAAAAGCCGTTTTCTGGCGGAGTGCGGGGTTAGCAAAGGCTCCCTGAAACTCGAGCGCACTACCTCTTTCAAAAAGGGTACCCTCGTCAAACACAAAATCTTCGGCGTCGGGCGGGTACTTGAAGTAAGCAAAGTCAAACGCGAATACAAACTCAAAATCAATTTCGGCGGTACCCAGCGCGATATTTTAGCCTCGTTTGTCGAAAGGATCTGATGCCAAAAGCACACATCGACAGACTCTTTGTCGCCTACAAACCTGCCGGTATCGGTTCCAACCGCTTTCTGGGGCAGATCAAACGCAAATACAATGTCAAAAAAGCGGGTTTCTCCGGTACACTCGACCCTTTTGCTTCCGGCGTACTGATTATGGCGTTCGGCAAATATACCAAACTCTTCCGTTTTCTGAAAAAAGCCCCCAAAAGTTACCGCGCGACACTCTGGCTGGGTGCACACAGCGAAACGCTCGATATCGAAAAGATTACGCAGGTTTCAACAATTCCACACTTTGGAGAAGCACAGATAAGCGATGTGCTTTCCCGGCTTCAGGGTAAGATCACCTACCTGCCGCCGAAATACTCGGCAAAAAAGATCAACGGCAAACGCGCCTATGCCATGATGCGAAACAATGAAGAGGTCAACCTCAAAACTATCACCTCTGTCATTCATGAAATAGACCTGCTGCACTACCGTCACCCCTTTGTCACCTTTGAAGTAACTGTCAGCGAAGGTACCTACGTGCGCAGCATCGGGGAAATAATCGCAGAGAAACTTGGCTGCGACGGCGCACTAAGTATGCTGGAGAGACTTCATGAAGGAGCATTTACCTATGAAAATGAAAAAGCGCTCGATCCCCTTCCCTTTCTCGATATGGAAGAGAATCTCTATCTCGGAGATCACGAAGATATCAAACTGGGCAGAAAACTGAAAGCGGAGCACTTTCAAAAGCAAAACGAAGCGATCTATCTGGTAAAATGTGATACTATCTTTACAATTATCGAGATCAGGGACGGTCTCGTCAAATATCTGTTAAACGGAGTTAACTATGCTGATACTGTCACGAAAAACGGATGAAGAGATCATCATCGGAGATGATATTGTCATACGCATCACCGATATTGCCAAAGGCACGGTCAAAATAGGCATCGAAGCCCCGAGAGAGACAATTGTACTGAGGGGAGAGCTCAAAGAGAAAATCCGTCAGGTTAATGTCGATGCCTCCAAAACACAGGATCTCTCCGCCCTGTCACAACTGAGCCGAAAACTGCAAAAATGACCATACGGGCACACGCGAAAGTCAATATCTTTCTGAAGATTACGGGACTTCGGGGGAACTATCACCTCCTCTCCTCCCGTTTCATGAGAGTCGAAAATCTCTATGACACACTCTCTTTTAAACCAAAAGAGCAGCCCGGCGATACCTTCGCACTGCACGGAAAATTCGGCTGTGAAACAGAAAAAAATACGATTTACAAAGCATACAAACTGCTGCTTGCTCTTCCAGACGGCAAAAAGGTGGAACACTTTTTTCATGAACACGCCGTCACTGTAGAGAAATCAATTCCCGAGTTTGCAGGACTCGGCGGCGGAAGTTCGGACGCTGCCGCATTTTTACGGCTTGCCAACGAGGTATGTGCCCTTAACCTCGACCGGACAGCGCTGGGAGAAATCGGTGCAAAGATCGGGGCGGATATCCCTTTCTTTACCTCCGGCTACGGTGCTGCCAATGTCAGCGGTATCGGTGAGGTTGTGGAACCGTTTAACGAAGCACCGTTGAATCTGCACACTGTCACGCCACCCATCGCGTGCAATACCGCAAAAGTGTACGGACAATTCAGAAAAAAGTATCTGCAGCACTTGACAGAAAATGAAAAATTGGCTAAAACACTGCTACAAATGAAAAGTGCCGATATACTCGAACACTACAAAGCCGCTGAAATCAACGATCTCTTTCCGCCGGCACGTGACCTTTGTCCCGAACTTGCCGCATATGCGAAAGAGAGATGGTTTTTCAGCGGAAGCGGCAGTACATTTTTTACGACAGGAGCATAATAACGTGGGAAAAACAGTTGCCAGAAATAAAAAAGCATTTCATGATTATGAAATTCTGGAAAAATATGAAGCAGGGATCGAACTGAAGGGGAGCGAAGTGAAAGCACTGCGTGCCGGACGTGTCAACCTCAAAGACAGCTTCGTCAAAATCATCAAAAATGAAGCCTTTCTCATGAACGCGCACATTTCATACTTCGAAACGACCAATCCCCACTTCAAGCCGGATGAAACACGCCCAAGAAAACTTCTGCTCCACCGCAAGGAGATCGACAAACTGATCGGTAAAACGACCAAAGACGGCTTAACTATTGTGCCGCTGAGTATCTACTTCAACCACAAAAACCTGGCAAAAGTACAAATTGCACTGGCGAAAGGTAAAAAAATGCACGACAAAAGGGAGACGTTAAAAAGAAAAGAGGCGGACAGAGAAGCGAAAAGGGCAATGCGGGATAAATACTAGGCAGAAAAGGACTTCAGTCCAGTAGATAATAGAATAAGGAATTAGACTAAAGTCAAATTCCTGGAGGGGGGGGAGAAAGAGAACTTACTTTCTAAGCTCTTTGATTCTCGCCGCTTTACCGCGTCTCTCTCTCAGATAGAAGAGTTTTGCACGTCTGACACGACCACGTCTAAGTACTTTGATACTCTCGATACTTTCAGAATAGAGCGGGAAAATTCTCTCTACACCAACCTGGTTTGCACCGATTTTTCTTACCATGAAAGTCGCACCGGCACCCTGACCGCGTTTTGCGATACAGACACCCTCGAAGTTCTGAACCCTGGTTTTGTCACCCTCTTTGATGATTACAGCGACTCTGAGTGTATCACCTGCTCTGAAATCAGGAATCTCTTTACCTTCTGTCTGCTTTGCTTCGAAAGCGTCAATATACTTATTTCTCATTTTTTATCCTCTAAATGTTTGATATTCACTTTTTCATATAGATCTGGTCTAAAATATTTTGTCTTTTTGAGTGACAATTCTCGTTTAAGAGCGTGGATTTTACCATGATTGCCCTTTAAATATTCTTTGATTACAAAAGAATTGTCAAAAACGTTGGGTTTGGTGAAGGTTGGTGCTTCCAGAAGTAAATTTTCGAAGCTCTCCACTGCCAAAGAATCCTCATTTCCCAGCACACCCGGTATATTTCTGCTGATCGCATCGCACATGACCAGGGACGGAAGCTCTCCACCGGTCAAAATAAAATCACCTGTCGAAAAGAGTTCGTCGGCATATTTTTCAATAATCCGCTCGTCGATTCCCTCATACCTTCCGCTGACAAAAACGATCTCCTCTTTTTCCGCCAGACGCTTCGCATCGATTTGTCGAAACGGTTTGGCGGCGGGAACTGGAAAAACGATATGTACTTTTGGATTGCGATTTTTGATTTCCGAGAGGAGATCATCCAGCGGCTGTGGAAACATCACCTGCCCGGCACCACCGCCGGTCTGGGGCGCATCGACTTTCATGTGTTTGTTTTTCGTATAGTCGCGGGGATTGTAACACGCCACTTCGATCAACCCGCTATCCACCGCACGCTTCAGGATAGAAGCCTCAAAATAGGGCAAAACGAGTTCGGGGAAGAGTGTCACAAAAGAGAAACGCAACTTAGCTCGCTTCTAAAATGTCATACGCACCGTGTGTCAATACCGTTTTGCTCTGTTCGTCGAAACGATCCACATATTTCGGGATATAAGGGATATAGAACTTTTTGGGCAATCCCTTCTCCACAAGTGCACTGTCCGTTTTTACAATCAGATAATCGGTATGGACAATACGATCGATCTCCGTCACTTCTCCCAGCCGAAGGTCTCCCTCCTGCACCGAAGCGCCGATCAGGTCAAACCAGAAATACTCCCCCTCTTTCAGTCCACATTCCGCTTTACTCTTTTCAACCGTCGTAAAGAGTTTTTGATTGGTCAGTTTTGAAGCGGACGTACGATCACCGTATCCGACAAACTGCACCAGCGATGTCTGTGGATTGTAAGCGTGTATCGTCAGTTGCTGTTTTCTGTCCGTTACAAATGTAGTGCCGGATTTGAACTGTTCGGGAAAGTCTGTATGGAGATGAAGTTTCAAATCACCGCGAAGACCGACACACTTGCCGATAGTGGCAATATGTATCTGCTCGTTACTCTTCATGAGATTTGATAATAATGCGGTACGATCTGTTCTCTTTGGCTTTGCAGCCTGAAATCACGGATTTGAGGGCAGAGATCATCTTGCCCTCTTTCCCGATCAATTTACCGGTATCGCTTTTGTCGGCGATCACCGTGATTTCCGAAAAGGTATCATCCACATCTTTTCGTTCCACTTTAACTTCATCGGGTCTCGATGCAATCAATGTCGCGAAAGTGTAGATAAACTGGTCAGCCATCGTTACTTCGTGATTCTCGCAACTCTGTCGCTCATTTTTGCACCGACACTTTTCCAGTAGTCGAGTCTCTCTTTGTCGAACTTGATTGTCTCAGGTTCTGTCAGAGGATTGTAATACCCGATAGACTCGATCCATCCACCATCTCTTCTCTTTCTGCTGTCTGTTACGACGATTCTGTAAAAAGGTTTTTTCTTTCTACCCATTCTTGTAAGTCTGATCACTGTTGCCATATATTCTCCTAATAGTATATCTTTTATTTTTTTAACGGCTTAGCACTTTTAATGGTATTAA
>JALWRO010000131.1 GCA_027080605.1 Campylobacterales bacterium | reverse complement strand
CTATCGACTACTTCACTTCCGAAGGATACAAAATGGTCGGCATGGATCACTTCGCAAAACCAGAAGACGAACTCTTCAAAGCGATTGAAAAAGGCGAACTGCACCGAAACTTTCAAGGCTATACCACCAAAGGCGGCGCAGACCTGATCGGTGTGGGACTGACCAGTATCGGCGAAGGCAAAGACTACTATGTCCAAAACTATAAAAATATGCACGAATACGAAACAGCGATCGACGAAGGCAGACTTCCTGTGGAAAGGGGCATCAAGCTGACTGAAGACGATGTCATACGCAATGCCGTGATTATGGAGTTGATGAGTAACTTCAAACTCAATATCCCCAAAATAGAAAAAACGTTTGGTATAAACTTTGGCGACTATTTCAAAGAGAGTCTCGATGCACTCAAAGAATTTCAGGATGCCGATATCGTTTCCGTTACCAAAGAGGAGATCAAAGCCAGCCCTACCGGAGAGATGCTAATACGTAACATTGCAATGGTATTCGATGCCTACATGAACAAACATGCCGCAAGCAAAAAGACATTCAGTAAGACAATATGAGCAAGAAAACAGAAGATATCTTTAACTTTCAGGAAACCAGTGACGCATGTATCAAGTGCGGTAAGTGTATTCCCGTCTGTACGATCCATCAGGTCAATGCGGATGAGACCACTTCTCCACGCGGTTTCATCGACCTTCTGGGGCAGTATCAGGCGGGCAATCTCCCTCTGGACAAAACCGCCAAAAATATTTTTGAAAGCTGTTTTTTGTGTACCAACTGTGTCGATGTCTGCCCCAATTCGCTGCCGACAGATATGGTCATCGAAGAGGTGCGCGCGGATATTGCCGAAAAGTTCGGTATCGCATGGTTCAAGCGTATCGCCTTTTACTTTCTGGAGCACCGAAAGGTGATGGATATTGTCATGAAGTTTGGCTTCATGTTCAAAACCTGCGCGCTGGCGGAAGATCCCAAAGGAAGAGGTCTGAAAGCACGTTTTTCACTACCGATGATGAAAAAAGGCAGACTCATTCCGTCCATGATGAAGACAAGCTTTCTGAACAGTTACCCCGAACATATCCCCGCACCCAAACCGCAGGAGAAAAAGCTGAAAGTAGCCATATTTATAGGCTGTCTGGGGAACTATAACTATGAAGGCATCGGAAAAAGTCTTATAGAAATTCTGGAAAAACTCAATATCGAAGTCTTCATTCCCAAAGAGCAGCAGTGTTGCGGCGCACCCGCCTATTTTACGGGGGCGACAGACTCTGTGGAACGCATGACAAAGAAAAATATCGAATATTTTGAAACCTTTATGGATGACTATGATGCCATGCTGATCCCCGAAGCGACCTGCTCGGCGATGGTCAAGCACGACTGGGAGATATTTTTTAAAAACCACGACATGCCGGAGTGGGAAGAGAGAGCCAGAAAAGTGACACAAAAGATTTTCATGGCGACACAGTGGCTTCATGACAATACCAATCTCCCCGAACTGCTCAAAGCAAAAGGCAAACAGTTTGATGAGATTGTCACCTACCACGATCCTTGCCATGCCCGAAAAGTGCAGGGAATCTGGCAAGAACCGAGAAACCTGCTCTCTGCAAACTATCCTATGCAGGAGATGAGTGATCCAAACCGCTGCTGCGGCTTCGGCGGTGTCACGATGCAGACAGAAAAGTTTCATCTGGCAGAACTCGCGGGCAAACCAAAAGCGGCAATGATTAAAGAGACAAAAGCGACCTATGTTTCGGCAGAGTGCAGCGCGTGTCGCGTGCAGATCAGCGAATCACTCAACAACAGCGGCGACGATGCCATCGTCTTTAAAAATCCGCTTGAACTTATTGCAGAGGCACTCAAATAATGGAATTCTGGAACCATATCTACGAGCACTTCAATCCCGTAGCCTTTAAACTCGGCGCTATTCAGGTGCACTGGTACGGAATCATGTATGTGCTTGCCCTGCTGGTGGGTATCGCCACGGCGAAGTGGATTGTCAAAAAAGACAAACTTCCTGTTTCACAGGAGATGCTGGACAATTATATTATCTGGATTGAAGTCGGGGTTATACTGGGGGCAAGAATAGGCTATATCCTCTTTTACGATCCCAACACTTCATGGTATCTGACGCACCCGTGGCAGATATTCAACCCTTTTCATGACGGAAAATTCATCGGTATCCGCGGCATGAGCTTTCACGGCGCCCTGCTGGGGTTTTTGATCGCATCTACGCTCTTTTCCAGAAAATATAAAATCAACCAGTGGTTTCTGCTCGACATCGCCGCTATCGCCATCCCTGCCGGATATGTATTTGGACGAATAGGAAACTTTTTCAATCAGGAGCTGTACGGGCGTGTCACGGATGTACCCTGGGGAATCTATGTAGACGGTGTTCTTCGCCACCCTTCTCAGCTCTATGAAGCGATACTCGAAGGACCGGTTGTTTTTCTCATTCTCTATCTTTACCGAAAAAGAAAAACATTTCACGGTGAGTTGATTTCACTCTATCTTATCCTCTACGGTATGGCACGTTTTACGGCGGAATTTTTCAGACAACCCGATCCACAACTGGGATTTATCTGCTGCGGATGGATGACCAAAGGACAAGAGTTTTGCCTCTTCATGATCGCACTGGGACTGGGACTCTGGTTCTATTTTAAAAAAAATGGAGAACACGTCAAAAATTAGGCGGTATATTATGTGCTCCGGTGTCATAAAAACACCGGAGCATATTTATGGAAACTCTCTTTGCCTCTCCCCAAACCGATGTATACACTTTAACAGACTCAAAAGCCTACCTCGATCCGTTCCGCACACTTTTTGAAAAATCACATGACGGTATATTACTGCTGCAAAACGGTAAATTTATCGATTGTAATGAAGCGATCCTGCGTATGCTTGGCTACAAAAGCAAAGAAGCCCTGCTCAACGTACATCCTGCCAGACTCAGTCCGGAGTATCAGCCCGACGGCAGAGCCTCCTATGAAAAAGCGGAAGAGATGATGCAAATTGCCATGGAACAGGGATACAATCAGTTTCAATGGGTACACACACGCGCAAACGGTGAAAATTTCTGGGCTGAAATAGTCCTGACCAAGATCACAATCGAAAACAAAGATATCATTCATGTAGTCTGGCGGGACATCCAGGACAGAAAAGAGCTGGAATTCAAAAATATTCAACTCCATCGGGAACTTGAACAAAAAGTATTGCAGCGCACGATGGAACAAGATACTCTGCTCTCTCTTTTTGACAAAGGGGAATCGGTACTCTTCAAATGGAACAATGACCAAAACTGGAGTGTCGATCATGTCTCTGCAAGTATCAAGACAGTATTCGGTTACGAAAAAGAGGATTTTCTCTCACACAGGATAGCCTATGCCGACTGTATTCATCCCGATGATCTTCCACAGGTTATGGCAGAAGTCGAAGAAGCCGTCACTTTACAAAAAGAGTATTTTGAACATGAACCTTACCGTATCTACACCAAAGCAGGTGATGTCAAATGGGTTCATGACAGTACTATCCTGGTTAGAGATCAACATGACAATATTACCCATTTTGTCGGCTACATTACTGACATTACAGATATCAAAGAGAAAGACAAACAACTCATGCAACAGTCAAAACTGGCACAAATGGGAGAGATGATCAGTATGATCGCCCACCAGTGGCGGCAACCCCTGACAGCTATCAGTGCCACTGCCAACAATCTCACTATCCAGCTGATGCTTGACGAGATTGACAAAGAGCATTTCCTCAAAGAGATCGAATTAATATCTTCCTACACGCAACACCTCTCCAAAACCATCGATGATTTCAGAAGTTTTTTCAAGCAAACAAAAGAGAAAGAGTCTGCTATGCTTTCTGATCTGGTCACTGCAACGTTACAAATTGTATCTATTTCACTCAAAAACAAAAATATCGACCTCGTTACGGAGTTTCAATGTACCCGCCCCGTACACACCTATACGAGTGAACTGAAACAGGTAGTACTGAACCTGATCAAAAATGCCGAAGATGTTCTGATTGAACGAAAAACAGCCAATCCAACCATTACAATAATTGCACAAAATGACGATATTAGTCACAGATTGATAGTCAAAGACAATGCCGGCGGCATACCCAAAGATATACTCGACAAAATATGCGAACCCTACTTCTCTACAAAGCTGGAAAAGGACGGTACGGGATTGGGCTTGTATATGTCTAAAAAAATTATTGAGGAACATTGTGGTGGAAAACTTGAAATATCTAATGATAAAGAGGGTGCAATATTTACGATTGTATTGCCCGATCTCAGGGAATAGCGATGGCTGATATCGATATCGGTACACTCCGTGCACACAGCAAAGAACTGCATATACTCTATGTCGAAGACAATGCTGAAGTACGTGAACAGACGCAAAAGATGCTTGCCAATTTTTTTGACCATATCACCATCGCCGTCGACGGACAGGATGGCTGGGAAAAATTCTCACAGCAGAAGTTTGATATTGTTTTTACAGATATCAACATGCCCAATATGAACGGTTTGCAGATGCTGGAGAAAATTCGGGAAGAGGATATTGAAACAACGTGCATCATCATATCCGCACATGATGAGATCACCCATTTTACACAATCCATCACGCTGGGTATCGACGGTTATCTTCTGAAGCCTATCAGTATTCGTCCTTTTATGAACCTGCTGTATAAGAGTGTCAAAAAAATTCAGCTTCATAAAACACAGGAGCAATATCAGCAAAAACTGGAAAGAGAAGTACATGAACGTACAGAAGCACTCGAAAAGAAATTGCTACTCGATGACTTGACCGGTGCCGGAAGCCGCTACGCCTTCCGGGAAGAACTCGCAACCTGTAATCCTGACAATACCCCTATCCTTTTGCTGCTCAATATTGACGGATTTGCCATTTACAACGAACTGTACGGCATCGAAGCGGGCAATGAAATTTTGACAGGCTTTGCGGCACTTTTTAAAAAATTTGCACACACCCACGGCTACAGTTTGTACAGAATATCCGGTGATGAATTTGCCCTCTACCGCACCAGCAACGGGATTGACACCGCCTATTGTGAAAAAACGGTCGAGGATATTTTCGCCCTGCTGGAAACCAACCCGATCTATGTCGAAAAAATCGGCGAATCTGTAAACCTCAGCGTCACAGTCGGCATCTCTTTTCACAATGAATCACCTCTGGAAAAAGCGGATATCGCTATGAAAAATGCGAAAAAATCATCCAAAAAATTCAGCACCTACCATCAGGGAATGGACAATAAAACCGATTTGGAAAAAACATTGTACTGGCGCAGGGAAATTCAACAGGCACTTCTTGAAGATCGGGTCATTCCTTTTTTTCAACCTATTGTCAACAGAGAAGGTACAATAACCAAATATGAAGCACTGATGCGCATCAAACAGTATGACGAGAACAATCAGATTAAAATCGTTTCCCCTTTTGAATTTCTCGATATCGCCATCAAAACGAAACAGTACGACGCACTCTCTTTCCGCCTGATTCAGACGGCTATCAACTTCATGAAGACCAAAGGCGTATCGCTTTCGTTAAATATCAATCTCAGTGATATATCCAACCATAATCTTGTCGATATGCTCAGAGAAGAGATTACGTCATTTCATAAATTCAATCAGGCGAACGGTACACCGGACAACCACATTATCCTCGAAATTTTAGAAAATGACAATATCGAACACTACCATCTTCTTTCACGGAAACTGGTACAGTTCAAACAGGCATCCGCCAAAATAGCGATCGATGACTTTGGCTCCGGTTATTCCAATTTTTCACATATTATCGGGATTTCACCCCAGTATCTCAAAATCGATGCGAGTCTGATTAAAGATATCGACAAAAACCGCAAATCCTATGAAATGGTAAAAGCGATTGTCCAGTTTGCAAAAAGTCTCAATATCAAAACTATTGCCGAATTTGTCTCTTCGGAAGAGATCTTTGATATTACCTACAAAATAGGGGTGGACGAATTTCAGGGATACTACTTCGGCAAACCGATGCCGATCGAAGAGATAGAGGCTAAAGCAGTTGCAGATATAGCGCTATGACAACCCCGTAGCGCACACTTTTTGCCAATAGTACCAGCCAGACAAATTTACGAAAATCATACGCTGTCACTCCTGCTATCAGCGTAATCGGATCGCCGATAATCGGCATCCATGACAACAAAAGCGCCCATGCACCGTACTTGTCAAACTGCCTGTGTGCTCTGTTAAGTATCTGCTGCGTCGCATACCCTTTATCGACAAGATACGCCATACCTTTTCTTCCCAGAAAATAGTTGATAACAGAGCCTGCACTGTTGCCCAGCGATGCGGCACAAAAAAGAAAAAATATATGATCTGTCTGGGAAAGGTCGTATAAAAGAAGTGCTTCACTGCCTCCCGGCAGCAGTGTCGCTGCCAGCAGTGAAGCGGTAAAAAGTGTAAGGTAGAGCACCTACTTCAACAGCATCTTTCTCAGTTCGTCTTCATCAATCGTTTCATCATCATATTTGACGACAATCGTCTCTTCTGTCTCATTGATGTAAAAGTCGCTAACCCCTTTGGTCGCTTTGAGCATAGGCACTTTTTCACGGTCATACTTCTCCATAGGTAAAAAGAGGTTTTTGCGCAACCCCGGATTTCGCATACCCACAATCCAGTAAATCCAGAAAAGAGATACCGCCAGTACGAAAATCGCCACCCCTTTTTCCGCATAGTGCTGATAAAGCCAACCGCCGATCGCACCACCTAAAAAGATACCCACATAGGCAAATGTGTTTGCCACACCGAGTGCTGCACCTTTCTGGTGTACTTTGGCAAACTTGGAGACAAAAGACTGCAACAGCGGTTCAAACATATTAAATCCGATAAAAAAGGATGATACACCTACTGCGAACCAGATAAATGTATTTGCATAGCCCATCAATACAAAGGAGAGCATAATAAAGCCGATCGAAATCAAAAAGACCTCTTTCCCTTTGCTGTACTTTTCACCGAACACCGCTGCCGGTCCCATTGCCAAAATACCCAGAAGTACAGCCGGCAGATAGACTTTCCAGTAATCCATCGTCGTCATATTGAACTTACTCTTCATGAGAATAGGAATAATGAAAAAGGCAATTGCCATCGTAGAGCTGTGAAACAGAAAGGTAATATACATACGCACCAGATCTTTGTCTTTGAAGACATGTTTGATCTTAGCCTCTTCTTCACTGTAATGGTGCACGATTTTCGGCGGTTCCGGTACAGCGGTAAAGAGAATCAGCAACGCCGTCAACGCCAGTGCACAGGTAAGCCAGAACAGCATACTTACCGAAAAATATCCCGCGATAATCGGTCCGAGAATCATCGCCGCAGCAAAACTCATTGCGATGACCATACCCATGATTGCCATGGCGTGGGCTCTCTGGTCTTCCCGTACATGGTCGGCGATCATCGCCGTTACCACGGAGCCTATCGCACCTGCACCCTGCAGAAAACGTCCGACCAGCAAGACATAAATATTATCTGCCATCGCCGCAACAGCGGAACCCAATGCAAAAAGCAGCAACCCGATCAACAGCGTCTTTTTACGCCCGATTTTGTCACTGAGCACCCCAAAAGGTACCTGCAACACCGCCTGTGTCAGCGCATAGCCACCCAGTGCAATACCCGCCAGAAATGCCGTACCGCCGGGTAAATCCTTCGCATAGCCCGAAAGCACTGAAAGCACAATAAAAAGCCCGAAAAAGCGAAGTGCTATAATCAGACTCAATGGTAAAACCGATTTAATCATCAAATCCCCTTTTTTTGATATAATATTTTTAATCATATTCCCATATGATTAACCATAACCTAATAAAATGATATTCATAAGAAATATCTTTAGAAAGTGTTTCATGAAGTATAGATAAAAGAGGACAAATCCTCCCTTTGGTCTGAGCCTCTTTTATCTATACTTCATGAAACACCGTCATACACCAATATTAGGTAATATTAGACAATTATAGTCCTATTACAATAAAACAAGGTTGAAAATGAAAATAATCCTCGCAAGCGGCAATCCGGGCAAAATCAGAGAGATATCCGCCTATTGCAACAAAAACGAAGTTCTCCCCTACTCGGACATCGTCGAAAAATTCGATGTGATCGAAGACGGCAAGAGTTTTCAGGAAAATGCCATAATCAAAGCAAAAGCGGTCTACGACAAAGTTCGTGAAAAACTCGATGAACCGTTCGTTGTTCTGGCAGACGACAGCGGCATCACCGTTCCTGCACTCGGCAATATTCCAGGGATCTACAGTGCCCGGTTTGCTGGCGAAGGTGCAACCGACAAAGAGAACCTCTATAAACTTATCGACGAACTCAAACAAGCAGGATTTGCACACACACCCGCATACTATACTGCCGCCATGGCGATTGTAACACCAAAAGGTACATTCACTGTACACGGATGGATGCACGGTGAAGTCATCGACGAAGCCAAAGGAGAAAAAGGGTTCGGATACGATCCCATGTTTATCCCCGAAGGTTATGAAAATACACTCGGCGAACTCGATCATGACGTCAAAGAGAAGCTTTCACACCGCAGCAAAGCGCTGGAACTCGCCAAAACAGTCATCGAAACACTCTGAGAGCACACGACATACCGTCGTGCACTCGGGCAAAACCTTCCAAAAAGTAACAGCTATATCATCTTTTTTCTCTCACGAAGCATATTTTTCACTTGTTGTATTAGATTTTATTATAAAATAAGCACAATTTTCATACCATTGCATTTATAATACAAACTTATAGTATAGAGGGATAACCCATGCAGGTTGAAATATCACGGAGACGTTTTTTACAGGGAAGTGTGGCACTCTCTGTATTTGGAAGCAGTAGTATGGCAATACCCGATCTTTTCGCAAAAAAGCGGGAAGATAAGCGTAAAAAAGTTGCGACACTGTGTGAAATGTGCGTCAACAAATGCGCCGCCATTGCCGAAGTCGAAAACGGTATTGTCAAAAAACTCGACCCCAATCCCCTCTTCCCCAAATCCAAAAACATGCTCTGTGCCCGGGGCGATGCAGGTATCCATGCCCTCTACGATCCCGACCGGCTGAAATATCCGATGATACGCATCGGTAAAAAAGGTGAAGGCAAGTTCAAACGTGTCAGCTGGGAAGAAGCCTATGATGCTATTTTGCACGGTACCAAAGATTTCAAAGGGCTGTTGCAGATTGTCGACGAAGAGAAAGACAATCGCTCCACCATCGCCTACTGTGCAGGAGAGGGCATGGCGGAACATACCTTTAAACTCTTCATGAACGACAAATTCGGCTCGACAAATTTCGTCAACCACTCTTCCATCTGCCTTCAGACAACCATCTCCGGATATGCCCTTACCATCGGTTCCTACGGCAAAGCCGATATGGAAAACGCCAACTACGTCATCATGGCGGGAGCCAACCGTGCCGAAGCAATTCTCACCCCCGACACCATGGATATGTTCAAACGTACCCGCGGTCGGGGACTGAAATTAATTGTCGTCGATCCCCGCTACACCGTTACGGCACAGCATGCAGACAAGTGGCTGGGTATCAAAGTCGGTACTGATCTGGCGTTTGTCCTGGCACTCACCTATGTCGCCATCAAAGAGGTACGTTACAACAAAGCGTTTGTCGCCAAAAATGTCAATGGCTTTGAGGAGTACAAAAACCATATTCTCTCCCACAACTATACGCCGGAATGGGCAGAAAAAATAACCGGTATCCCCGCAGAAACCATCCGTACCGTCGCCAGAGAGTTCATGGCACATGCGCCGCGTGCCATCTACTACCAGGGCAGACGCACAGCATGGAGCAAACAGGATTTTCAACTCAGACGCGCGCAGGCAATCTTCACTGCACTGGGTGGCGGCATCGACGTCAAAGGCGGTATTATCTTCGGTAAACGGCTGCCACTTGGATTACATGATATCACCACGGCGATCTACAGTCAGGCAAAAATCCGTGCCGACAAAAATGAGGCGGCTTTCGTCGGTGCCAACGGTACCTGGATCGGAATGCGCAATATGATTATCGAGGGGCGTGCACCCTACCCCGTACGTGGTATGTTCATCTACAAACAAAACCCGATGCTCTGTATCCCCAATACCCACAAAACCAAAAAGATGCTCGAACAGCTGGAACTGGTCGTTACAATCGATACCATGCCCAGCGACACCGTGATGATGAGTGATGTCGTACTGCCGGAGTGTACTTATCTGGAACGCGAAGACCCGGTCAAATCCTTCGCCGGTACCGAACCGGCGATTGTGTTACGGAACAAAGTCATCGACCCGCTTTACGAAAGCAAACCGGTATACGATATTCTCAAAGGTCTGGCACAAAAAGCTTCCAAACCGCTCTTTGAGATCACCAAAAAATACGATAAAGACGTCCAGAGCGAGATTGCAGAACGCGGGGAGGAAGATGTCTATGAAGATGACGGTTACGATTTTATGGAAGCTTTTGAATTGACACAGGAGGAGATCAACCGCGATCGTGTCGTCAGCGAACATGGTGAAAAAGCCTATAAGATTCTGAAAGAAAAAGGTGTCTATTATCCTCACATGGAGAGTTACTTTAAAAAACTGACCGAAAACGAATTTCGTCACTACCCCGACGACAAAAAATACTATACTACCCCCGGCGCGGAGAAACTGGACGTCCACGACAGCTGCATCGATGAAAAAGCACTCGCCGCACTGAAAAAAAATATCGGTACCACGAGCGGCAAAGTTGAATGCAAACTCGACTCTCTGTCTGAAAAACATATCGATCCCATGCCGACATGGCGCGACGAACTCTTTACACCTACCCCTTCCGGAAAGTTCCGCTTTGTCACCGGTCGACACGCTTACTTCACCCAAAACGGTACCCAAAACAATCCGATGCTCCTTGACCTGATGCGCGAAAACTACCTCTGGATCAATCATGAAGACGCTGCACGCAAACAAATTGCTCTTGGTGATACAGTGGAAGTGGAAAGCAGTGTCGGTACCATCCGGATCAAAGCATACCCCACACCGAAAATCATTCCCGGCGTTGTCTTTTTCGTACACGGTTTCGGCTCCGAATCGACCGGACTCACTTTCGGTTACCACAACGGCGCGAGTGACAATCATATTATCGAAGATACCATCGAAACTGTTTTCGGCAGTGCAGCGATGCACGAAACTGTCGTCGATGTCAGGAGAGTATCATGAATTTTGCAATGGCACTGGAATACCAAAACTGTATTGACTGTAAAGCGTGTGAAGTAGCGTGCAAAGAGCAAAACGGTGTCCAGCTCGGCGCAGATAAGCAGCGTATCTGGGTCAGCCAATCTGAAAAATCGGTTTTTGGACAGCCTTTTGTCGCCCTGCACCCCTCTCAGTGCAACCACTGCCTTGACGCACCGTGTGTCGATGTCTGCCCGACAGGCGCAAGTCACTTTGCCGAAGGAGGACTGGTCTTTACCGACAAGGAGACATGCATCCTCTGTAAAGGCTGCATGGAAGCATGCCCGTACGATGCCCGCTTTGTCGATGACAAACATGTCGCTGTGGACAAATGTACCTTCTGTTACGATACACGCATCGTACACGGCGAAACGACAACGGCATGCCAGGCAACATGCCCGACGAAAGTCCGGCTTTTCGGTGATCTCGACGATGAAGACTCCGACCTGGTACAGTTACTCAAACAGCGTAAATTCTACGTTTTAAAAGAAGCGGAAGGTACAGTACCCAAACTCTTCTATCTGCTGCCCGAAAACGATGACTATTTTGCCATGAACTCTGTCAGTACAGACACAACCATTCACACATGGGATACATTCAAACCCCTCATCGAAAAAGCCAAAGCCAAAAGGAAGCCCCAATGGAAAAGCGTCTGATCGCCGGTCTGGAAATCAACAAAATTTCCCTCAAAACACTGCTGTTCAATAAAACGATGCTGATCGCCTGGATCTTTCTGGGATTTGCCGTCGCCGGGATTGTGGAAGTCCTTCATGAACGCTACTTTCTCATTACCGCAAACGCATGGGATGCCTCTGCCCATCCCGGCAGCCGTGAAGTTGCCGAAGCAATGAAAGCGGCAGTATTCGGCGAAGGCGGAGAAGTGAAACGGGAAGCGCCGTGGACGCTGTATATCGTTAACTATATGTATATGCTTTACAGCGGCAGCGGGATTATCTTCGTTGTCTCACTCTCAGAACTGCTTGGTATCGAAATGATCAAAAAGACCGCTGCAGGATTTATCACACTGGGACTGGCAATGATTCTGGCAGGACTCTTTACCATCTCTTCCGATCTCAACCTGCTCCATATCAAGTCGCTCTTTTTCAGTAGCAACACCAAAGCGGCAATGTGGATGATGCTCCCACTCTATTTTGTCTATATTCTGCTGATCCTGCTGGAACTCTATCTGCTGCTGACCAAAAAAATCGCCTTTGCCAGAAAAGTCGCTCTGCCCGTTCTGCTTTTGAGTGTACTGGCAGAACTGGCGGAATATTACATCCAGTCCAGTCTCTTCAGTATGAATGAAGCACGCCATCTCTGGACAACCTACCCGCTGATCACGCTCTATTTTCTGATCTCATCGGTTGCAGTCTCTGCAGCACTTATGATACTTTACAGCTTCCTTGTCTACAGAAAACAGATGCCGGACACCGAGTTTCGCCCGCTGATTCGCTTCCTTAAAAAGATCGCACTCTACTGTGTGGTCATTCTGGGTGCCTATGAAGCGACCGCTTATCTTTTTGTCGATAAAAAATGGGCTCAGATTATCCTGTTCGGTGATTTCAGATGGTATTTCCTTACCTACCTCGCTTTTGCGATAGGCTTGCCTTTTGTGCTTCTGTACCGTGAACATGGCAAATACCCACTGAAAATTCTCGCTGCCGTCTCCATCATCATCGGCTCTTATCTCGGAAGACTCATCTTCGTTTACGGTGCCAACGCCTATCCTATGAGTGACCGGTTTGGCGTGGGATTTGAAAAATACGGTGAATACGAACCGATCAGGCATATGGTTTTCCATATGCCCTCTAACGGGGAAATTTTTATCTCTCTGGGGTCTATCGGTGTTATACTTGCCGTCTATGCACTGGTAGATATGTTTTTCAATGTTTCAAAAGTAAGAGAGCAATAGATAATCCCTCTCTCACTCCGCCATCATCTCCAGCATATCAAGAAACTCTTCCGGTGTCTGATACCCATAAATACGATTTCCTTCAATCTCATTTCCCTCTCTGTCAAAAAAGACAAATGTCGGTGGTCCGAACACTTTAAACTTTTTGCGTATCGCCTGTCGCTTTGTGTCCGACTTGTCAGTCATATTGACATGCAATGCCACATACTCTTTTCCCAAAAGGTCAATCACAGCAGGGTCTTTAAACGTTGTTGCTTTATACTTTTTACATGACCCGCAGAAATCATTTGAAAAAAATATAACCGCCATCTTATCTGCTTTTTGAGCTTCATGAAGCTTCTTTTGCAATGTTTGCAGTGAATCAACCTCATCAAAGGGGAATTTCCTCTCTGCGGGGATATTATTTTGCACCATAGTACTTACAAACGATGTTTTCGGTAAAGGATGGAGCAGATCTTTTTCTCCAAATGCTGCACCGATAAGCAACAAAATACCCCAGACGAGCGACACAACGCCCACTCCTTTGAGCAATTTTCGCCATCCGGCACGCTGCTTTTCCCCAAGCGGCTCAAGTGCCCCCAGATAGATACTGAGCACAATAAGAAAAATACCCCACACCAACAATGGTGAAATAAGTTCAAGTGTATTAAAAAAGTAAATTGCCGTTGCCAGCAACAAGACCCCGAATATATTTTTCACCAGATCCATCCACTCTCCCGCTTTGGGCAGCAACTGTCCCATACCCACGCCGATCAAAAGCAGCGGCACACCCATACCCAATGCCATAAAAAACATCGTCACCGCACCCAGTATCGCCGAGCCTTTCGCAATTGCCACACCCAGAAAAGCAATCAAAATCGGCGATACACACGCCCCGATGATCAGTGCAGATATAAGTCCGAGCAGAAAAACCGTTACCACTTTCCCACCTTTGATACCACCGGAAGCGGTGCTTAGCTTCGATTGCACCGAAGCAGGCAGCTGGATAGTAAAAAGCCCAAACATCGAAAGCGCCATCACGACAAAGATCAGACTTACCAGACTGATTGCCCATACATTTTCAAAGTAGGATTGCAACTGCTCACCCGTTGCCCCTGCTAAAGCCCCCATCACTGCATACGTCACCGCAGTACCAAGGACATAGGAAAAAGAGAGTAAAAAAGCCCGACGCTTCGTAACTTCTTCACCCTGCCCGACGATAATACTCGACAAGATCGGAACCATCGGCAAAACACACGGTGTAAAAGTCAGAAAAAGTCCTGCCGCGAAAGAACCGGTAATCAATGCAAACAATCCCTCTTCAGCGCTTTGGGCGGCAAATACAGGCATTGAAAAAATTGCAAACAGCAAGAGAGCTCTTGCATATATCCTGATTTTTGAGTCTGTAGATTTCATCACACTATCCTTCATCGTATTTCTCTATATCTATTATAGTAAATATCTGTGTACAATGTGTGTATGAAGTAATTAAAGAAGAAGGGGGGGGGGAAGAGTCGAAACACTCTTCCCTGTAATATTAATTACCGACGTTACCTGTCGGTCCAACACGAAAGTATCCCATCATGCCGGCATCTTCATGTTCAAGAATGTGACAGTGGTACATATAGTCTCCCTTGTTGACCTCTTCAAATTTGGCGATGACTCTGACACTCTCACCCGGTTGTACGAGAAATGTATCTTTCCATCCCAGATCTGCACCCGAAGCCGGTATACCGTTTCTGTCCAAAATCTGATATTGCGTTGCATGCGCATGAAACGGATGTGCCATTGGAGACATATTTTTGATATTCCAGATTTCAACGGTATTGGCACCGACATATTCATCTACACGGTTGATATCAAAAAGTTTCCCGTTAATGACAAAGCGCATGTTCATACCGCCACCGTTACCGTTCATGTTGCCACTTCCCCTATTCCCCATGTTGCCGTTGAGCATTGACATGACAAACTCTCTTTCGTTGCCGAAATTGACAGCATCTTTTGCCTGAAGCCGGGTAGAAATTTCCGCTTCCTGCGGCAATTGTGTATAAAGTGTAACATCATCCTGGACCGTTTTAGTCACATCAAACCGCATAATCACCAAGCCCTGTCCGGAACCTGCCATACCGGTCATGCCACCCATACCGTTATTCGTATTCATATTGGCATTTTCTCCGCCATTCATACCGCCCATGCCGTTATTCATCCCCTGATTTCCAGCGTTACCGGTGTTCATATTGCCCATATTGCCATTCATACCACTGTTGTTTTCTGAACCATTCATCCCATTCATGCCTGATGCATTTGTATTCATATTATCCATGTTACCCATGCCGCCCATCATGCCCATCATATCGCCTTTGGTTGGCTGACTAACCAGCAATACTTTTGAACCTGTACTATCTTTTGAGAAATCAGCAATAATCTCTACACGCTCAGCTGCACCCAGCGTAATATGGTCAACTTCTGCAGGCTCTTTGAGCAATCCACCGTCAGTACCTACAATTTTGAACTTTCGTTTATCGGAAAATGCAAAGTCATAGTTTCTTGCGTTGGAAACATTATAGAGTCGTAAACGATACTTCGCCGTACTCACTTCCAGTTTCGGAACGACAGAACCGTTAACCAAAACGACATCGCCCAGCATACCGTCACTGTCCATCTCCATCGTTTTATATTGCAGCTTTCTTACACCGTTTGTTTCCGGAGCGAACCTTCTGTCCTGAACCAGCAAGACCACATCTCTTTCTCCCGAAGGCAGAGCTTTGTCGGCTTCAAGTTGTTTGGAGATTTTGTCTTCCAGCAAAAAGACACCTGCAAGTCCCATATAGACCTGTTTACCTGTCTGCATGTCAGGGTGTGGATGGAACCAAAGTGGTGCAGCCGGTTGTTGCATGGTGAAAGTATAGGCTTTATCTGTTCCAGGTGCAACAGGCACATCAGGTCCGCCATCCATAATTGCAGGAATCTTAAAACCGTGCCAGTGAATCGTAGAATCCGCATTGAGACGATTTTGGAAATTAAGCGTCATTGCCATACCACGATCTGCGCGTATCACCAATGGAAGCGGTTTTTTGTTATAACGCCACATCGGGGTAACCCAGGATCCTTCCGGCGTTTCAATCGTCACATTGACATCCTGATACGCACCCAGTGTATACGTTGCTTTGGCATCCGCCGGATTGCCGTCTTCATCGTTCATCGTCTCCAGAATATGCAGTGCCGGCAATGTTGCAGATGCCAGATATTTATTCACTTCGGCAGAAAGATTTTGTTCTTTATTTTTGCGATCCGCGCGAATCTTTTCGACATCAAACCCCATCTTTTGAAGTCCGGCAATCTGCGCTTCACTCAAATTACCTTCACGCAGTTTTGTGGTGGTTTCATTAAAAAGTTTCGTTCTTGCAAGGGCATACTCCTCAGGCAACTTCACCTCTTTGCCGTCGATCTGTGCACCATCGACTTTACCATCCTTCAAATCATTTGCCATCGCATCCAGCACTTCAAAAACACGCCCGGGAGCAATCCCCAGATCTCTGGTCATCGTCGAATATGATATTGCCCTGTTTTTGGCAAATGCTTCAGCACTATCCGTAGGTATCGCTTTGGTCAAATCACCTTTTTTAACAAACTTGTCTCCTGCAAGCCCAGGCATAGGGGAAGACTCTTTGATGAGAAAATCATACACCAATTTTTCAGATTCGGCTACAGCAGTAGTCAAATCACTTCCCTGAAGTTTCTCTTTGACCAAATCAGCATAAATCGTAGTTTCCGGTGTCAATGCAACATATGCCTTGTTTACAACCATATTTTGGAACTCTGCCTTTGTCAACAGTGTTTTCAACCCTTCTGTAGCAGGTACCGCTACCTCTCTTCCTGTCGCCTCATCCTGATATTTCCCACCAAAACTCTCTATAAGGTAGTAAGTACTGTTCAACGTAACAGGCGGCAAAACGAACTTTCCGTCCAATGATTTTGCAGATACAACTTCTTGACCGTTTGCATCATAGACTTTGATTGTGGCACCCGTAATCGGTCCTTTGACAATGGAACCGGACAACCCGTTACCGGAAGTATCTGTTGCCGGACTGCTGCTTCCACAACCTGTCAATAGCAGTGTCGCCACCAGTGAACCAGCCATAATTTTTACTAAACTGTTTTTCATGTAAAATCCTTTAATTAATGTAAAAACACAAGTATAAAGAACTAATGTGCACTGAACGTGCACGCTCCACACATTCTCCACACATATCCTCTACAATACACATAAAGATACAAACCGGAGCATATACAATGAAAATTCTACTCATGGAAGATGATTTGATACTGGGTGAAATTGTTACAGAATTTTTAGAAACATACTATAATGTAGACAGAGTATTTGACGGGCTGGAAGCGAAACGCTTCATACTTGAAAAATCCTATGACCTCTATATTTTCGATATCAATGTTCCGGGTATCAACGGTATCGAACTCATCAAAGAGCTGAGAGAACTTGACAATACCACCCCTGTACTCATTATATCCGCCAATCATGACACACGCTCTCTCAAAAATAGTTTCGATGCCGGTGCACATGATTATATCCGTAAACCTTTTCAACTCGAAGAATTGAGACTCCGTATCGAGAAAAGTTGTACCATCTTTAATATACGCCAAAACATCCCTGTAAAAATCACAGAGCAACTGACCTATTTCCCAAAAAGCCGAGTTGTAAGCAATGGCACATCCGAAATAATTTTTCGTCCCAAAGAACTGGAACTTCTGGAATATTTCATAAGCAATCCCGGACGGTGGATATCTATATATGAACTTAGTGTCAATTTATGGAACTATACCGACATACCCAGTGACGCAACACTCCGCTCCTATATACGAAAACTACGAAATATCATAGGAAAAGAGAAAATCACTACTCAGAGGGGAATGGGCTATCGGTATGAAACCGCATGAAGAACCGTCACCTCATTTCTGAGGTACCGATTCTTTGCATATCATGAAAGCTTCACATTTTTCAACCGCAGTGAGTTGGAGATCACCGAAACCGAACTGAAACTCATCGCTGCGGCTGCGATCACAGGGGAGAGCAATATGCCGAAAAACGGATAGAGCACACCTGCAGCTACCGGTACACCGAGTGAATTGTAGATAAAGGCGAAAAAGAGATTTTGTCGGATATTTTTCATCGTTGCACGACTGAGTGTAATCACTTTGACAATACCTCTCAAATCACCTTTGATCAGTGTCACTCCGGCACTCTCGATCGCAACATCGGTACCTGTTCCCATAGCAATGCCTACATCTGCCTGTGCAAGTGCCGGCGCATCGTTGATACCGTCTCCCGCCATCGCTACGATTTCACCTTGTTCCTGCAACGCTTTGACAATTTTTGCCTTTTGATCCGGAAGCACATTGGCATGTACCCCGGAAATACCAAGTTTTCCGGCAACGGCTTTGGCTGTTTCTTCGTTGTCTCCACTCAGTACGACTACTTCGATGCCCTCTTTTTTCAGCGCTTCAACAGCTTCATGCGTAGTCTCTTTAATCGGGTCTTCAAGCCCGAAAATTGCCGCAATACTACCGTCAACTGCCATAAAGATGACTGTTTTACCCTCTTTTCGCCAAATATTGGCTATTTCCAGCAAGCCGGAGGTTTTTACACCTTGCTCTTCCAAAAATATTTCGCTGCCGATCAATACCTTTTTACCATCAATCTCTCCCTCTATTCCTTTGCCGGTAACAGCCTGAAAATCTTTCACATCTGCCAGAGCAATTCCCGCATCTTTCGCTTTGTTTACAACTGCTTCCGCAAGCGGATGTTCGCTCACACGCTCCATACTCGCCGCCAGGCGTAGCGCTTCGTTTTCGTCGAACGCACCGACACTCTTGACAGCGGTAACAGTCGGTTTACCCTCGGTCAGGGTACCGGTTTTGTCCACGACAAGCGTCGTCACTTTTTCCATCGTTTCGAGAGTCTGCGCATCTTTGATCAATATCCCAGAAAGCGCTGCCCGCCCCGTACCAACTATGATCGAAATCGGTGTAGCAAGCCCCAGCGCACACGGACATGCGATGATCAGCACCGAAACCGCTGCCACGATCGCATACGCCAGTTTGGGTTCGGGTCCCCAGACAATCCAACCGATAAACGCCAGTATCGCCGACAACACAACCGCCGGAACGAAATATCCCGAAACCGTATCGGCAAGTTTCTGTATCGGAGCACGGGATCGCTGGGCTGCTGCAACCATCTGGACAATCTGCGAAAGCATCGTATCACTTCCGACACGCTCCGCTTTCATGAGGAGTGTACCGTTTTTGTTGAGTGTAGCACCGATCACTTTGTCACCCGTCTTTTTGGGAATGAGAACCGGTTCTCCCGTGATCATCGATTCATCTACATTACTCTGCCCCTCTACAACACTTCCGTCAACCGGAATCTTTTCTCCCGGTTTGATACGCAACAGATCACCCGGTTGGATCAGTTCCAGGGGAACATCTTCTTCCTGGTTTTCTCCACTCACCCGATGGGCAATTTTGGGAGCGAGTCCCAGCAGCGTTTTGATGGCGGTATTGGTCTTGCTTCGGGCACGAAGTTCGAGTACCTGCCCCAGCAGTACCAGTGCCACGATCACTGCCGCCGCTTCGAAGTAAACATGTACCAGTTTTTTATCTGTCTGCATCATAGGCGGGAAAATTTCCGGTAAAAGCAGTGCGATCATACTGTAAATCCAGGCAGTTCCCACACCGATTGCGATGAGCGTGAACATATTGAGATTCCATGTTTTGACAGATTGCCATCCTCTCACAAAAAAAGGCCAGCCACCCCAAAGCACCACCGGCGTCGCCAGTATAAACTCAAACCACTGCACATGCCGCATGGAGATACTCTGCGGCAACAGCTGCGGTGCAAGATCGGCAACCATCGCAACGATGAAAACAGGAATCGCAAGCAGTGAACTGATCCAAAACCTTCGCTTCATATCCAGATATTCGCCATCTTCTTCCCCCGCTTCAACAATCACAGGCTCCAATGCCATACCACACTTTGGGCAGTTTCCAGGCGCATCTCTGACAATCTCAGGGTGCATCGGACAAGTATATTCGGTCTTGATCGTCGGCACAGCTTCAATCTCTTTTTCGAGTGCCATACCACATTTTGGGCATGTTCCGGGGTGATCCTGATGAATCTCCGGGTGCATTGGACAGGTATAAAAAGTATGTCCTATTTCACAACTCTCATCGACACAGTAAGGATTTTCCGGTTCTTCCTCTTCAAGATATTTTAAAGGCTCTTTTTCAAATTTCTGCTCGCAGGATTTGGAACAGAAATAATAGTGCTTTCCTTCATGAATTGTCTGAAACTTAGTATCTTGTGAAACTTCCATCCCACATACAATATCTTTTAACATGTTACACCTCCATAGTGTTTCGATAATGTCATGATAGTACGAAGGTGTGTAGTATGTGTGGAGACAAAAAAACTCCCGAATCACAGAGGATCACGGGAGTTTTTAGGTTTTAAAGGAGTTGTAATTTATTTGAAAGTTTTGCTCTGTTCTATTTTCCGCCGCCGCATTTGCCGGCACCGCACTGTGCTTTTTTGGCAGCCGGTGCTTTATTTTGCATCATCTGCTTTCTCTTTTGCATCATTTTCATTCTGCACTCTTTGAGATCCTGTTTATTTGCCGCTGATTCGACACACTTTTGCATCTCACCAAGGTTTTGGAGCATGTGGGATTTGATCGTTTTGAAGTCACCCTTCATCATCATACCGCCGCCGCACTTCATACCTTGCTGCATTCCACCGCCACATTTACCCATTCCTCCTGCATATACTGCAGTTGAAAGTCCTACAAGCAGCACAGAAGCCGCCACGATATTTGTCATTTTCATATTCATAATGATCCTTTGTTTTGATTTACACCGAAATTGTAACTTTTATCTGTGTAGTATGTGTGTAATTGCAACATCTTTCTCTACACACATACTCCACACTAAAGTTCTATACTTCTTTCAACATTTTAAAAAGGAGAGAAGATGCCAAACACTTCTATACCACTCTCACGCAGAGTTTTCATGAAAGGTGTTGCAGCGGCGGGTATCGTCGCAAGCGGAACAGTTTCGCTCAGCGCCTCGACCGATTTTCGCCAGACACAAACACCCAAAATCCTCAGAGGAACGGAGTTTCATCTGACAATAGACCGTACCGTCGTCAACTTCACGGGCATACCCAGAGTCGCAACAACCGTCAACGGCATGCTGCCCGGTCCCACACTCTACTGGAAAGAGGGCGACGAAGTGACACTGCATGTCACAAACAACCTCCCTGAATCGAGCTCCATCCACTGGCACGGAATCATCCTGCCGACCGAGATGGACGGGGTACCGGAGATCAGTTTCGACGGAATCGCACCGGGTGAGACTTTCACCTACCGATTCAAAGTACAACAGCACGGTACCTACTGGTATCACAGCCACTCCGGGTTTCAGGAGCAGACGGGGCACTACGGTGCGATCGTCATCGAACCCGGGGAGAAGGAGCCTTTCGCCTACCACAGAGACTACGTCGTCACCCTCTCCGACTGGAGCGACGAGAAACCGGATGCGATCTACCGCAAACTCAAACTCTCCAGCGACTACTATAACTTTCAGCAAAGAACCGTCGGAGACTTCTTCGAAGAGGTGAAAGAGAAAGGATTCATCCAGGCGTTCAACGACCGCAAGATGTGGAACCGGATGCGCATGAGCGACCGCGACCTCTCAGACGTGACCGGATACACCTATACCTACCTCACCAACGGACACACGCCCAAAGAGCAGTTCAAAGCGCTTTTCAAGCCGGGTGAAAAGGTGCGCCTGCGCTTCATCAACAGTGCGGCGATGACCTTCTTCGATGTCCGCATACCGGGGCTGGAGATGACCGTCGTCGCGGCAGACGGCAACCATGTCGAACCGGTCAGGGTTGAAGAGTTTCGCATCGGCGTGGCGGAGACCTACGATGTCATCGTCACGCCCAAAGAGGCGAAACCCTACCCGATCTTCGCCCAGAGCATCGACCGATCCGGTTACGCACTCGCCGCACTCACTCATGATGCCGCCCTTTCAGCCAAAGCGCCGAAGATGGACCCGCTCCAGCCGCTGACAATGGTCGACATGGGAATGGATATGGGTGCTATGAACATGAAAGAAGATAAAGGCGGCGGGATGA
>JALWRO010000130.1:4427-6292 GCA_027080605.1 Campylobacterales bacterium | reverse complement strand
GTTCATGGGCGTGCGGATTTCATGACTCATGGCAGCCAGGAACTGGGATTTCGCCCGGCTTCCCGCTTCTGCGGCTTCCTTTTTTGCCTGTTCGAGTTCCTGAAGGTGTCTTTGTTCTATTTTTTCCTGCTCCATCTGCAGACGTACGACATCGGATGTGAGCTGATCTATCTTCTCAAGCAGGGTTTCACGCTCTTTGGTGTCGAAAATAGTTTTCTCTTCACTTTCATGAAGTGCGGTTTCTTCCAGCTCCGGCAGTTCATTTTTTGCAAAAGGGTTCTCTTCGGAAGCGACGAGGTCTGCGTCATCGACATCAAGTTTTTCAAAAGAAAACTTTTGAATGGTATTGCTTTTTTTCTCGTCGGGATTGATGATATTTGCCATGGCTTATTCGATCACTTCATCTGCTTCACCCAGCTGTACAAGTCCTTTGTCGGCGAGTTTCTGTACCTCTTCCACAATTTTACGCTGTGCTTCTTCGATATCTTTCACTTTGGTAGGACCCATAAACTGCATCTCCTCTTCAAAGGCTTCTGCCGCACGTGTAGACATGTTTTCCAGAAATTTCTGTTTTAGTTCATCACCTGCACCTTTGAGTGCGATCATGAGTTGGTTTTTATCCAGTGCTTTGAGCAGCTCACGGATAGCTGTCTTGTCGAGTTTGTTGATATCTTCAAACGTAAACATCAAATCTTTGATCGTTGTGGCAAGTGCGGCATCGGTTTTTTCGATCAGTTCGATAGTCGATTTGGTCGCTTTCTGACCCAGTTTGTTGAGCAGTTCCGCCACGGCACGCGGTCCACCCACTTCCACTTTATAGGAGGTGAGTGATTCGAGTTTGCTTTCGAGTACTGCAGAAACCCTTTTGATGATCGCCGGAGAGATATCGCCCAGGTTTGCCATACGGATCGTCACATCCGCACGCAGGTTGTCATCGAAATAAGAGAGTGTTTCCGCTGCCGATACCGGACTCATGTGCGCCAAAATAAGGGCAATTGTCTGTGGATGCTCCGAGACAATAAAATCTGCCAGCTGATCGGGTTTGACTTTTGCCAGAAAGTTGAAACTTTTGGCTTCTCCCAGCTCTTTGGAGAGTCGGGTTAAAATCTTTTGCGCCGTTTCGGGACCGAAAGTCTTAAAAAGAATCTCTTTCGCGTACTCCAGCCCACCGTTGACGATGAAGTTATTGGACTGCATCAGTGCAAAAAACTCTTCAAGAACGGCGGTGGCGATCGGTTTGTCGACGTTTTTAAGTCTGGCAATCTCCGCTGAGAGGTTGGTGATCATATCAATATCGAGGTTGGCGAAGATTCTTGCGGTAGTATCTTCGCCCAACTGTGTCAGGAAGATGGCGATCTTCTGCTTCATGGAAAGGGAGTCGAGCAACTCCTGCTGCTCTTTGGTAAGGTTCGTTTTCATCGCTGCCATGGGTTACATCTCATTCTCTTCTTCAATAATCGACTTGATGAGTCTGGCGGTATCTTCCGGGCTCTTGTCGATCTCTTGACGTATTTTTTCCAGAATCACTTCATGTTTAATTTCTTCTTTATCTAGCCCTTTGCCAAGACCCAGCTCCTCTTCCGCGCGTCGTTTGGCTTCGTTGTACTCTTTGAGGATTTCATCCTCTTTCTCTTCTTCCTCGAGTTCGCTCTCTGCTCCTGGAACTTCTTCTTCCTCTTTATACTCTTCAAGCATTTTTTCCCCGAATGGAGTAATCACCTTTTTGTAGAAGACAAAAAGCAGGGCAAAAGCGAAGAGATATTTCAAAAGCGGTAAAAAGGGGTTGATGTACTGGTTCATGATTTGTCCGATTTGTCCGGCTACACCTTTGGGTTTTTCTGCGGAAAGCGGGTTAAATTCAAAGT
>JALWRO010000130.1:0-4417 GCA_027080605.1 Campylobacterales bacterium | reverse complement strand
TGCAGCGTTGGTGACGGTGATTTTATCTCCCCGTTTTTCGTTGTAACCGATACTGTTTTTGACAATGTTTTCGATCGCATCGATTTCTGTCTTGTCCAGCGGGACATATACCTGTTTCTCTTCATTGGTTTTTTTATCGATTTTGGTGACATATTTCCCATCCACAACTACTGCCGCAGTAATGCGTTTCAGTGTGGCAAACTCGCCTTTGATATTGGTGACTTTTTTGGAGATCTCATAGTTGGTGGTGGTGGAGCTTTTTTCGTACTTCTCCCCTTTGGGTTTGTTCTTCTTGGTACCTTCGACCGGACCGATATTGCTGATGGCACCTGGAACACCGCCGACATCTGCCGGAACGGCTCCCTCTTTTTTCTCTTCGAGACTCTGTTCACTGCGGACAACCGATTCGGGGTCATAGTATTCGCTGACGGTATCTTTGCGCTGGAAGTCAAACTCCGCAGTTACTTTCGCAACGACTTTCTCGTTGCCTCCGAGTATCGGTGCTAGTACTTTTTCGATCTTCTTTTCGTAAGCACGTTCAAACTCTTTGCGGTATTTGATCTGTGCCGCAACGATTTCCGGGGCAAAACCGGCTGTCTCTTCGTCTCCGAGCGGTTCGCCGTCCTGGTTGACGAGTTCGACATTGTCAGCTGTCAGTTTGGGTACCGATGCCGCTACAAGATTTTTGATTCCCTTGACCTGCCGGGAAGTAAGTTTCGAGCCTGGTCTCAGTTTGAGTAACACAGATGCGGTCGGTTCACTCTTCTTTTCGACAAAGACACTCTCTTTGGGCAGGGCGATGTGTACCTGTGCATCTTCGACAGGGCTGAGGCTGATGATGGTACGTGCCAGCTCGCCTTCGAGTGCGCGGAGGTACTTGACTTGCTGGGCGAAGTCTGTCTCTCCGAAATCGGTTTTGTCAAATAGTTCAAAACCTATTTTACTGTTTTTGGGGATGCCCTGGGCTGCAATCGTGATACGCTCTTTGTAGACGTACTCTTTAGGCACTTCGATGGTATTTTCGTTTTTGATCCGGTAGGGGACGTTGTCTTTTTCAAGCTGCTGAATAACCAGTGCAGAGTCGGACGGGGAGATGTTGTCAAAGAGTATGCGATACCCGTCGTTCTCTTTCTGATGGCTGGTATAGAGTACCAGAAACACCAGAAAGCCGATGACCGCAAGCGTAGAAACCCCTATGATGATTTTCTGGCGGCTGGTAAGTTTCGTATAAACGCCTGAAATCTGGGCAATCAGTGTTTTAAAGTCCATCTATTGTCAAAAACCTCTTTATAGTAGCGGCGCTATCTCCGTAAAAAATCTCTCATTTTGTTCGGGTCTGCCGATGGTAACCCGTATGCCGTTGAGACCGTAGCTGTGCAAATCTCGTATTATTATACCTTTTTTTAATAACAGTTGTGCTATTTCGCTTGAATTTTTTTCCTTTTTAAAAAGTAAAGTAATAAAATTTGTATAGCTATCTATAAAATCTATTTTATTTTCTTTGGCGAAGGCTTCATATTTTTGCATCTCTTTGAAGTTGTTTTCGATGCTCATTTGCACGAAGGCTTCGTCTTCAAGCGCAGCTGTTGCGGCTTTGAGGGAGAGAGAAGTGACGTTAAACGGTGGGCGCATTTTATACAGGGCGTTCATGATCTCTTCCGACGCAATTCCGTAGCCCACACGCATACCGCCCAGCCCGTACGATTTGGAAAATGTTCCCAGATAGAGCGTGTTGGGAAAGGTTTCGATCAACGTTTTGGGATCGATCTTTTTGGCGGGATCTTTGGCAGCGGCGAAATCCTGATAGGCGCCATCCACGACAACCATCGTATTGTCGTCGATTTTGGCAATAAAGTCAAAGACATCTTTTTGGTCGAGACACTCGCCCAGCGGATTGTTTGGCAGACACAGAAAAATGATGCCCACATCGCCGTCTTTTTTGTAGAGCCGGTAAAATTCATCGAGATTGTGCTGGTGGGAAGGGGTTTTAAGTACCGTCGCCCCGATCTGTTTTGCGTAGATATCGTACATGGCAAACGTGGTTCTGGCAGTGAGTACTTTTTTGTGTTTGTTCGCTTTGGCGTTGACCGCGAAAGAGATGACTTGATCGCTTCCCGCACCGATGATGAGATTGGACACAGACACACCGAATTTTTGCGCAAGTGCGCTTTTGAGTTCTGTCATGCTATCGTCCGGGTACATATAGACGTTCGGTGCGTTTTCTCGGATCGCTTCGACCACTTTTTCACTGGTGCCGAAAGGGTTTTCATTGGAAGCGAGTTTGACGATCTCTTCGGGGGCTATGCCGTATTCACGCATGACCAGTTCTATCGGCTTGCCGCCTTCATAGGTTTTGATCGATTCCAGTTGTCTGTTAAAGCGCATCTTCTTCTCCTGCTATATAGCTTCCGAGCCATTTGATTTCAGCCGGTGATTTTGCAATCACATCTTGTATGTTCTGGTCGTCGATGTGCCCTTTAAAGTCGATGAAGAACATCGATTTGAACTGCTCTTCCCTGAGCGGACGCGATTCGATGTTGGTCAGGTTGATGCCGTGATCCTGAAAGTTTTTCAGAAAATCAACCAGGCTTCCCGGTCTGTTGTCCGTTTTGGCGATAATCGATGTTTTGTCGTTGTCGCTGCGCTGATTTTTAAAATCGCTCAAAATCAGAAAACGTGTCCGGTTGGCGAGGTTGTCTTCAATCTTTTCAAAGTGGATCGGAAGTTTGTAGAGTTTGGCGGCGATTGCCGAGCAGATAGCCGCGCCCTCTTTGTCCTCTTTCGCTTTCTGCGCCGCGGCGGAAGTGGAGTATGTCGGGATAAATTCGACATCCATCAAAAAGTGCTCTTCGAGGAAATTTTTGCACTGGTTATATCCCTGTGGGTGGGAGTAGATGCGCTTGATATCTTTCAAATCTTCCGCGAGTGTGGCAAAAGAGTGGTGGATATCGACATAGAGTTCCGCGACAATTTTGGAGTCATATTTATTCAGACAGTCGATCGTTGTGCCGACGGCACCTTCGGTATTGTTTTCAATCGGAACGACGCCGTACTTCGCCTCTTTGTTTTGGAGTACTTTGAAAACTGCTTCGATGGAGTTGAGCGGCAGGTAGTAGCTTAGTGCGCCGAAACGGCTCTCCGCCGCCTGGTGGGAGTAACTCCCCTCCGGTCCGAGATAAGCGATCTTCTCCGGCAGTTCCAGGTTTCGGCTGACGGCGAAAATCTCCATAAAGATCGCTTCGATCGCTTCGGGGGTCAGGGCGCCGTCGTTTTGACGGTTGAGGCGTTCGAGAATTTCACGCTCTCTTTCCGGGCGGTAGATGCTCGATCCGTCGTTTTGTTTGAGTCTGCCGACTTCCTGAACAAATTGCATCCGTTTGTTGAGCATTTTTAAGAGTTCGTCATCGATCTGGTCGATTCCTTTGCGTAATTCTTCGAGTGTCATCATGAATCCTTTAGATAATCCTTTTCCAGCATGATCATATCTTCAAATGTTTCACGTCTTCGGATAAGTCTGTCACTGTCACCTTCTACCGCCACTTCGGCGACACGTCCTCTGGTATTGTAGTTGGAACTCATCGTCGCGCAGTAGGCACCGGCGCTGTGAATGACGAGCAAGTCGTTGTGCCGTGTCAGAGGCAGGTTGATGTTTTTGGCGAAAAAGTCACCGCTTTCACAGACGGGTCCGACCACATCGCAGTCGGATACCTCTTCATCTTCCCCTTTGCCGATAATCTCTATTTTATGAAATGCGTTGTACAAAGAGGGGCGGATCAAGTCGTTCATACCGCCGTCAACAATGACAAAACGTTTGTCACCGTTGGTTTTTTCGTAGAGTACACGTGTCAGAAAGTAGCCGCTGTTGGCTGTCATGAAACGTCCCGGTTCGCACATGATCGTGACATCCAGACCGGATAGCGTCGAGAAGATTGCCTGTGCATAGTCATAGGGTTCGATCAGCTTTTCATCGTCGTATTGTATGCCCAGACCGCCGCCGATATCGAAAAATTTGATATCGATTTTGAGTACCTTCAGACTGCGAACCAGATCGGCGACGATAGCGCTTGCCTCTTTGATGGGTTCGAGTTCCGTCAACTGCGAGCCGATATGAAAATGGATACCGACAGGGTCGAGAAAGTCGGAGTTTTTGGCGAGGATGTACATCCGTTTTGCCGTGTCGATATCGACGCCGAATTTGTTTTCATGAAGTCCGGTGGAGATGTAAGGGTGTGTTTTGGGGTCGATGTTGGGATTGACACGAATGCTGATACGCGCCTGTTTGTTCAGTTCCGCCGCCTGAACTTCCACGCGATTGAGTTCCGCTTCACTCTCGACGTTGATCAGCAAAATATCTTTTTCGAGCGCCTCTTTGATCTCTTCGTCGCGTTTGCCGACACCGCTGAAGATGATTTTGTAG
>JALWRO010000129.1 GCA_027080605.1 Campylobacterales bacterium | reverse complement strand
AACTAGACAATACCGTTACAGGTAGCGCGCACGGGAATACCCGGTTTGCCGCCGAAATCGATGCCGTGGTGAAAACGCTCTTCATGATAGATCGGATGCATCCGCCATCCAAAATGGGACGTAATACGACGGCTGCTGCACGGATAACCGGAGGGAATATTGCGCAAAATCATCGCACGGATTTTGGGTGTCGCTTTTTTCAGCAACAGAGAGATATTTTCCCTCTTCTCGGTGCCGGTAAGACCTGTCTCTTCACGCAGTTCGGCGATATTGTCGGAAATGGTGCGATACTCCCGCTCTTTGTCGGCGATTTTCTGCTGCAGCTGCCTGTATTTTTGTGCCAGCTGCAGCTCCTCTTTTTTGATATGAACCGTTTTGTCGGAGAACCAGAGGGAAAAGATCGCGATTACTACCAGCGAAAAGGCAAGAAAGATTAAAGAGAAAAGGAGATATTTAGCGGTTGTGTTCCTCTGGCGCATAATGTTTTAAAAACTCCTCTGCTACGGCAAATGACCCAAAGACCAGATAGGTTTCATCCTTCTCGATACCTTCAAATTCCCGGTAAGGAATATCCAGCTTCGTGATGATCTCTTCCAGTCTGCTCTGCTCTTCGATACGTTGGTTGTAGATCGGCAGAATTTCAACTCTTTTTAGAATCGGCTTGAAAATTTCTAATATTTTCAGATAATCTTTGTCATTGTAGCTGTTGTAGACCAGTACAATCCGCTTTTTTCTGAGACTCTGCACAATCGCTTCCGCCGCCAGCGGATTATGCCCGACGTCGATTGTGATGTTGTCCGAGATTTTCTGCATGCGTCCGAAAAGCTCTACATCTTCCATTTGCGACCATTTGATCTCAAAGCCGAAAAACTTCGCCCCTGCCAGACCCAGCAGCAGATTTTCGACAAAGAAAGAGGGCAACCCAAGTGTCCGGATAACCCTTCTGGCGCGCGCCATCTCATCTTTGGTATAAAAGTAGGAGTAGCGAAAAAACTCAATCCCTCGCTTGCGGGAGTACTCTCTGGCGATTTTGTAAACCGCTTTCTCCTGCTTGCCGAGTATCGCAAATTTATGGATGGCATTGAGTTTGGTTTTGGCGATCTTCTCCAGCGTATCTCCCAGGAAACTTTCATGATCGATTCCGATCGGTGTAACGATGGTCAAATCTTTCGGAAAAACCGCCGTCGCGTCATATTCGCCGCCAAGTCCCGCTTCCATGACGATAAAGTCGAGATTTTGAAAAAGAGAGAGGGCAAGAAGTGTGGTATACTCAAAATAGCTCATCGCTTCGCTATCTTCATAAGAGAGCAGCCGCTGCAGTTTCTCGTGGTGTGTTTCAAGCAGTGCATCGTCCACATTTTGACCGTCGATCCAGATACGTTCATTAAACTTCAGTATATGCGGCGAGGTGTAATGCCCGACATGCACCCCGGACTTGAAGAGATAGTGCGCGAGAAAGCGCCCGGTGCTTCCCTTCCCGTTGGTACCGATAATGTGGATAATTTTCGGCAACCGAAAATGGCTTTTGTAGCGCTCCCAGATTTTCGGAAAGCGTTCATAATCGATCTCTTTGTAGTAAAGAGGTTTTTTTGCCAGAAATTCCTGGAGTCTCATGCTGTGACTTTCAGGGGAGGCTCTACTCTGTTTCTGCCGCCTGTTTTAGCGGTATAGAGGCGCTTGTCTGCCTCTTCGATCAGGATTTTCTGATTGTCAAATTCGGTACAGTTCGCCACACCGACACTGATGGTCACCGGTACCTCTTCCCCTTTGTAGACAAATTTGAAATGTTCGACATGCTCACGGATCTTTTCGGCAAATACCTGTGCGCCGTGCAGCGGTGTGTTTGGGAGTATCGCCAGGAACTCTTCGCCGCCGTAACGACCCACGATATCGACATCGCGTTTCTGTTCCAGAAAAATTTTGCCCAGCTGTTTGAGAATCAGATCACCCGCTTCATGACCGTAGGTGTCGTTGATATTTTTAAAGTGGTCGATATCGAAAAAACCGATCGAATATTCGATCTGGTAACGCCGGTAACTTTTGTCGACACGGTTGAGCTCTTCGTCGAGTCCGCGTTTGGAGACGAGTCCGGTCAGGAAATCTGTTTTGGACTCCTGTTTTGCCCTTTTGAGTGCCTGCTCCAGCTTCTTGATCTTCGTTTGCATCTGAGCGATAACATGATCCTCTTTTTTCATGATCGTACCGAGCTGTTTGGTTTCAAACTCCAGCGAATCGGCGATTTTGAGCAATTTCTGTTTGATCGTTTCAAAATCTTTGGTCTCTTTATCGACATTGATCAACTCTTTTTTGATCTCTTTCACTTTTTCGTAGCTGACGTCGGTATTGTCGATCAGGTGGATGATTTTTGTCGATACTTCGCTCAAAATCTCGTCAATCGAGAGAATACGATCCTTCACTTCGGTTTTATCGATCTCAATACGCTTGTGAATCAACGCTTTGAGCTGTTGTCGAATCTCTTTCTTATGGAGCAGTTCCGGTGTAGTGTTGAGCATATAGCTGAGTGTGGAGATTTCATCGTCAAGCGTCTGTGTCAGTGACGGTGTCAGAGATGCAACAACGATCGAAGCCATTTCACTGAGCGACTCTTCCGCTTCACTCTCATCGAGCATCTTCTCTATCTGGTCGAGCAGCTGATGAAAATCGGTCGATTTGCTTTTGGCAAGCATTTGCAGTCTCGCGGTATAGTCGCTTCCTTTGGATGCCAGCAATGTTTCCCACTTTTGCGTGATAATCTCAAACGTATTGAGGTCGCAGAGGTGTTCGATGCGTTCCATCGACGCTTTGGCAAGTTCCCTGCTCTTTTGATCCGGGAAACGGGCAATCATCTCCAGCAGATATTTGATCAAAGTAATCGTCACCAGTTTCTGTTTGCCGCTGTTGCCGAGTGTCAGCCGGTTGAGACTGGAAACGAGATAGGTCAGTAACTCATCGAGAGTATTGACGTTATATTTGCTGATATCCTGCTGCATCGTCTCATTCAGCTTGCCGATGAACTTCTCTTTGGCACGGCACTCTTCAATACTGAAGCCGTTGCTTGCAGCGATTTGACAAAAAGTGCGCTGATAATGGTGCGGTGTAAGCGGAATTTTTTTACTGTTGAGGGTTTGGATAGTCTCTTTTACGATGTCATTGATTGTCACTTTTGATACCTTTGACCGAGAGTTTAGATATAAACTCGTCGATTGCTTTGTACGAGGCATTTTTGATCGCTTCAAAACGTTTGGTATCCGATATGACACTGTTGGACTCGATGGCAAAGTCGTAATCACCACGCGAAGTGATGGCGCCGCGATGCCCTGCTCTGTCCCGGTACTGTGTCAAAAGATCCACATAGGTTTTGTAGGCAATCACATACCCGTTCTTATCATACTGTATCGGCAAAAATGTGACTCTCTTTAGTGACATTGTCAGCGTAGAATCGGCATTTTTGCGCGGTACAATGCGCGAACGAAAACGGGTGATCACCGCTTCGTTGACCGCATCGCGGATCAGCACCGTATTTTCGGGATCTTTGAGACTGGTTTTGACTTCGACATAGATATTGTCACCCAAAACCTCTTTGGAGTAAAACATTGTGGGTTTGTAACCGCACGAAACAAAAAAGAGGATCAGGGGCAGGAACAGGAGAGGACGCAAAACTATTTTACCACCAGATTGACAAGTTTTCCGGGAACGTAGATCTCTTTAACGATACTTTTGCCCTCCAGCCATTTTGCACACTGTACTTTCGCCGCTTCAAGAATCTCCTCTTTGGGTGTCTCTTTGGAAACTTCAATCTCATCGCGTTTTTTACCGTTGATGGTGACTGCAAGTACAATACTGTCCTCTTCAAGCACCTCTTCAGGAATATCGATCTGCGCAAAATTTTTCAGATCGAAATAGTGCTCACTCAGCTCCCAGCAGATATGTGGGATAACCGGTTCGAGGATATGGAGCAGTACATAGTACCCTTCGCTCCAGACCAGCGGATTGTTTTGCTGATTGAGTGCGTTGAGCGCTTCCATCGTCGCGGCAATGACTGTGTTAAAAGTAAAAGAACGCGTATTGTAGATCTCATTGGAGCGGATCAGCGCTTCATAAACCTTTTTACGCGCCGTTTTCTCCTCTTTGGAGAGGCTTTGGTGGTCGATTTCAGGAAGCGATTTTACGGTAATGTTTCCGGATCGGTCCACCAGACGTTTGATAAATTTAAACGCTCCCTCTACCGCCGAGTCGTTCCACTCCAGCTCTTTTTGCGGCGGCGCGGCAAAGAGAATGAAGAGTCTCGCCGTATCGGCACCATATTTTTCAATCAACTTATCCGGATCGACGGTATTGCCTTTGGATTTGCTCATTTTGGAGCCGTCTTTGAGAACCATACCCTGTGTCAGCAGATTGGCAAACGGTTCGTCGATATTGATATAGCCAAGATCACGCAGCGCTTTGGTAAAGAAACGGGCATAGAGCAGATGTAAAATGGCATGTTCAATCCCGCCGACATACTGATCGACGCTCATCCAGTAATCGACATCTTCTCTGTGAAACGGTACATCTTCGGGATTGGGCGAACAATAACGCAGAAAATACCATGAACTCTGTACAAAGGTGTCCATTGTATCGGTTTCACGGGTGGCGTCGCCGCCGCATCTCGGACAGCTGCACTGTTTCCATGTCGGATGTTTATCCAGCGGATTGCCTTCACCGGTAATCTCCACATCGTCAGGCAGTGTTACCGGCAGGTTTTCGATCTTTTCCGGTACCAGTCCGCAGGAGGGGCAGTGTATGAAGGGAATCGGCGCCCCCCAGTAGCGCTGACGGCTGATTCCCCAGTCTCTCAGTTTGTAGTTGACCTGTTTTTTACCTATCCCTTTCAGTTCGAAAAGTTTTATGATTTCACGCTTCGCTTTACTGTTTTTCATACCGTCAAATTCACCGCTGTTGACCAGTACCCCTTCGAGGGTATAAGCCTCTTTATCCAACTGACTTTTGTCGGAAGCAATCACCTCTTTGACCGGCAAACCGTATTTGGCTGCAAATTCGTAGTCTCTCTGGTCATGCGCCGGTACCGCCATGACTGCACCACCGCCGTAGCCTGCCAGTACAAAGTTGGCTACCCAGACGGGAATCTCCGCACCGGTGAGCGGATGGATGACATGCAGTTCCAGATCGACACCCTCTTTTTCCGATGTCGCACGCTCTACTTCAGGCATATTTTGCATCGCACGGATTGCAGCGATTTTCTCTTCCGAAAGAAGATTTTTATCCAGTAGCAGTTTGACGATAGGATGCTCCGGCGCAAGTGCGGTGTAACTGACACCGTAGATCGTATCGGGTCTGGTAGTAAAGACATCGAAAGAGGTGATTTCCCCCTCCGTTTTTTCGATCGATGCTTCGCTCAGTGTCAGGGTAAAGGCAAGCCCTTCACTGCGCCCGATCCAGTTCTCCTGCATTGTCAACACCTGTTTCGGCCACCCCTCTTCCAGTTTTTTCAGATCGTCCAGCAACTCCTGGGCATATTTGGTGATGGCAATGTAATACCCTGGCATCTCCCTGAGTTCAACCTCATTGTCACAACGCCAGCAGCACCCTTCAATGACCTGCTCGTTGGCAAGAACGGTATGACACGTTTCACACCAGTTGACACTCTGTATCTTTTCATAGAGCAGGCCCTCTTCGAACATACGGATAATAAACTCCTGCTCAAACTTTGTATAGAGCGGATCGGAAGTGGCAAATTCACGTGTTCGGGCAAACGAGAGACCCAGCGTGGCAAGCTCCTGGCGCATATAGTCGATATTTTCATAGGTCCATTTTTTGGGATGCAACTTGTGTTTGATCGCCGCATTTTCTGCCGGCATACCGAAACTGTCCCAGCCCATCGGGTGGAGGACATTGAAGCCTGCTTTGCGGTAGTGTCTGGAGATGGCGTCGGAGATGGTATAGTTTCTGACATGCCCCATATGAATACGACCACTGGGATAGGGAAACATACTGAGAATATACTTTTTGGGTAACGTTTTGTCATCGGATGGCTCGAAAGCGTTGCTCTCCTGCCATTTGGTTTGCCATTTTTGTTCGATGCGGGATGGTTTGTATTCCATAGATATGGACTCCTGTTGTGTAGAATTTGTTTAGGGTTTTGAAAGTGCCCTAACGCTTTTTCTGAAAAAGCGGACAGACTCTCTCAGAAAAAGCGTTCATGAAGAGGGGAAACTCCTCTAAAACTCATCCTGTGTTTTAGAAGCTTCCACCAGTACGAGCGCCATGGAAAAGAGGTCAGCAAGTACCGCACCGATCG
>JALWRO010000128.1 GCA_027080605.1 Campylobacterales bacterium | reverse complement strand
AGATATATCATATTTTATTTTTTCCATTTAATTTGCCCTGTATCATAACGTTTGAGTACAAAAATATGGTTTCTGTTTTGAGTGTTTTAACCTTTATCATGATACCAAAGTTTTTTGGCTAAATAAAGCTTTTTACGGCAGGGAAACCATATTTTTGTTGCTACGTTTTGTTGTACTTTTAAATGAGATAGCAATCTAAAGAAAATAATTCTTATGATAGCTTATCAACACTTGGACAACCCCAGTCAAGCCAATCAAAGTTAAAAACTTCAATGTGTGCTAGTGGAACATCTTGAGCACCAATAAAACCATCTCCTGGTAAACCTGTTTTTTCACTAACAACAAGTGATGTGAGTGGAGGAATTTCTTTTTTCATACAATATGATTGGATAGGCTCAAGAAATTTTCCGATAGCTGGTCTAGGAATTCCAGTACATTTTGAGACTAAATCGTATGTTAGGATTTGATGGTTTTTTGCTGCCATTGCAAGCAATGGCCATAATTGGGATGCTCTTTCATATTTTGTCATTTTTTTTCCTTTAAGATTTTTGTGCAACTTTTTTTAAAAAAGTTGTGGGGCTTCCCTTCTGCAAATTGAATCTTATAAAAATACAATTGCTTAAAGGTTCTTTTTATTGCTTGTCATGATAAAGCTTAAATAGTAGTACAACTATTTATTAACACTCATTATAGCAAAAAGAACTACTAAATCAAATGTTTAACTTATATTTAATATACACGTTATTTGGAAATAAATATTTCAAAATGAAATAAAATTACCATTTTTCTAAAAAAGTAAATAAAATATGACTAAGAGGCTACTTTGGATATGAAAAATATATCCAATAACATACAAAGTGCGTGTTAATTGTTACATTTGGGCAATAACAAGCATTTTGTGTGTTATTGGAAAAGGGAGATTACGATGCAAAAAAAGAAATTGCTTGATATTGTCAGAGACAAGATTCGTTTAAAATATTACAATATTTTGACAGAGAGAACTTATTTGTATGGGATTAAACCTAACCTATGACGCAGAATCAGGCATCCTCAAGTTTCTTGCCGAGGTTTCTTTGGTTATTTCTGCGTCATCAGCTATCGTCTTTGCGCATCAAATTACTCGGGTGTGTTAACCATCCAGGTGGAGAAGGTGTTGAGGTAGTTCCAGAAGGAGCTGACCGCCTCTGGGCTGGCATCGACCCCCCCTCTTGGTGGGCTTCGGCGTAGGTCTCCAGCCAGACACGGCGGGCGCTCGGGATGATGCGAAACGGTGCGTGTCGTCCTGCCATTCTTGGTGTACCGCGTGACTGGTTGAAGTAGGGCGATCTTACCTGAAATAATTTGAATTTCTATTATAATACGATAACATGTAATTATAGCTCATGAAGGAGGTTTTTTGATTCGTCTGTTACTGCTCTCTTTTCTGGCTGTTCATCTGTTCGCCGTCGAAAATACCAATGCGCTCATTCATGAAAAATCTCCCTATCTTTTGCACCATGCACACAATCCGGTGAACTGGTACCCCTATACCCCCGAAGCGTTTGAAAAAGCGCATAAGGAGCATAAGCTCATCTTTCTTTCTATTGGGTACAGTACGTGTCACTGGTGTCATGTGATGGAGGAGGAGTCGTTTGAAAATGTAAAGATTGCGGCGCTTTTAAATAAAGATTTTGTCAGTATCAAAGTGGACAAGGAGGAGATGCCGGAGGTTGATGTTTTTTATCAGCGGCTGTATAGCCGATTGACGGGCAGGCGTAACGGGTGGCCTTTGAGTATTATTTTGACACCGGAGAGGGAGGTGCTGTATGCCACGACCTATATTCCCGCGCAGGATGCGTACGGTGTTTCGGGAATGGAGACGATTTTGCCCAAATATGTGAAACTTTTTAAGGAGTATCCGCAGAAGATTGCGGGGATTGTCCTGGCAAATCAGCGGCGTATTCGGGAGAGTGGGGAGAAGAGAGAGGTTTCGGATGATCAGAATATTTCCGGGGCGTATGTGCTCAGAATGCAAAAGCGTTTTGACAAAATTTACAAAGGGTTTGACCGGCGCCCCCGTTTTCCTATGGCTTCATATCTGCGTCTGTTACTCGATATTTACCTGCTCAACGGTGACAAACGTGCATGGAAAATGGTTCATGAAACCCTCGAAGCGATGGCGACGGGCGGTATTTACGACCAGATAGAGGGTGGATTTTTCCGTTATACGACCGATCAGGACTGGGTGATTCCCCATTTTGAAAAGATGCTCTATACCAATGCCGAACTGATTCCTCTCTATGCCAGAGCCTGGTTGCTGACGGGCAATCCGCTTTTTAAAAAGGTGCTCGATGAGACGATTGCGCAGTATCATCAGCGGCTGGAGGAGAACCACCTCTTTTTCGGTGCGACTGATGCAGATAGCAATGGAGGGGAGGGTGGATATTTTGTCTATCGTTACGGTGATGTCGACAAAGCATTGAAAAAGGCGGATTTCAACCGGATACAACGTGAGACGTTGATGGAGTATTTTGATATTACCGAGCCGGGAAATTTTAAAGACGATTTGAGCAATGTGCAGTTTAATACCGGTTTTGACAAAGCGCCTGAGGGAGTGGAAAAGGTCAAAAAGATTCTGCGGCAAATGCGGCAGAAGAGGGCGTTTCCATTTGTGGATAAAAAGATTATCACTTCCTGGAATGCCATGATGATCAAAGCACTTTTACAGGCTTCTGTCTGTGACAGTCGCTATCGCAAAGATGGTCTCAAGTCGCTCGATGCCCTGTTGCACAAAAACTACAAAAACGGCACACTGTACCATTACAGCATCGGCTTCAGCCGACCGGAGCATGTTGCGTTTCTGGAGGATTACGCCTTTTTGATCGACGCAGTGCTTGAAGCGTATGCGCAGACGTATGAGGAGCGCTATCTTGATCTTGCAAAAAAACTTGCCAAAGAGGCGAAGCAGAAATTTTACAGTGGCGGTCACTGGTACCTCAACCAAGGTACACCGAGAGTCAGCGGTCGTTATCTGGATAAATACTACACTTCCCCGCTGCCAAGAATGTTTCATGATCTCCTGACACTGGCAAGCCTGACGTACGATGTTGCACTCTTTCATGAAGTCCGGAAAATGGCTGCAGATGAAAAAAAGAATATACTGACCGCATTTGACAAATCACCCGAAGCACTGCGTCTGCTGATACGGCTGAAATATGGTGATATCATTCTCAAAGCAAAAAAAGCGGAGCTGCTGGCGCATAAACAGGAGATTGCGAAAGTGCACTATCCGTTTTTACTGACTAAAAGTGAAAAGGCAGATTTATATCTGTTATGCAATATGGAGAGTTGTTTCTTTTATGATAAAAATCTGACGAAAGTAATGCGGGAGATCAGGGTGAAAGAGTAGTGCTAGATAAGTCCTACTTCTTTGGCTAAAAGTACTTTTATGGTGTCTTCTAGTTTCAAACCGAGCTCTTTCGATTTTTGCTGGAGTTTGGTTTTGAGTTCATCCGTTAAATTGATTGTCAGAGTTTCCTGTGTCAGCTTTTTTAACTCTTCTGCAGTAAGAGGATTATCCAAGTCGAGGTATTTGTCTACATTCAAGCCTTTATCAAACTTTTCATCAAACTCTTTTGCACTAATCACGGTATAGTCCTCTCTTCTTCGTTTGACATTGGTGTATTATACCAAAATATTGCATGGGGGATACCGCTTTTCACTCCGGTCTTTTCACCACATACCCCACCGCCCGAATATTGGTAATAAAATCCTCTTTCAGGGTTTTTCGCAGGCGGTTGATTTCGGCGATGATGGTGGCGTTGTCGATTTCCATGTCGTTGTAGACGTATTCGCGGAACATGTCATAGGTGACGGTGCGGTTGCGGTTGTGTGCCAGCAGTTCGAGTATTTGCAGTTGTCTGTTGCTGACGGTCTGGGTTTCGTTCTGGAAAAAGAGGGTGCAGGTGGCGGTGTCGAAGCTGTAATTTTTCGAGAGCCTGAAGTGTTTCTGATCGATAGTGTGTGTTTGCATGATTTTATTGATGCGCAGTGTCAGTTCCCGCAGATGGAACGGTTTTTTCAGGTAGTCATAACAGCCCAGTGCATAGGCTCTGGAGATCTCTTCAATATCTATCAGTGCGCTGATGTAGATGGCAGGTGTCTGGATTTTGGCTTCATGAAGTTTTTCCAGCAGTGTCAGACCGTCGAGACCGGGAACGTTGATATCGAGTACCAGCAGGTCGAAACTTCCCTGTTGTATCTTCTCCAGCGCCTCCAGCCCGTCGCGGTAACTCTCTACCAGATGTCCTGTTTTACCGAGATAGTCGGTAATGGCATTGTTGAGCAGGCGGTCATCTTCAAGGAGCAGTATTTTCACGATCGTCTCCTTTGGGGAAATAGTAGCGAAATGAAGTGCACGTTTCTGTCGAATCCACTTCGATACGGATGGACTCTTCGTCGCAAATTTGCCTGACCAGATTCAGCCCCAGTCCCAGTCCGTCTTTGGTCATGTTTTCACGATAGTAGGCGTTGAAAATTTTTTCGATATCCCGTATCAGCAGGGAGCTACTCTTAAATGTCAGGATACAGTCGTCCGGGGTGTTTTCGAGTGAGATGATGATTTTTTCATCTGTTTTGGTGTATTTGATAGCATTGGTAATATTGTTGTCGATGATACGCTGCAGCTTTGTTTCGTTCATGAAGAGCTCCGGTTCTTCGCAGGTCTGGTGAAATTCGAAAGAGAGGTTTGCCTGCTGCGCGACGACACTGAAAAATGCGATACGGCTGCGTATGAAGTCGATGAGTGCGATCTTTTTTCGCGGATAGCTGACCCTGTCTTTGTTGACGAGGTAGCCGAGATCGTCGTAAATACCGTAGATATTTTTCATAGCGGCTTCGATGTTGGAGAGGTAGGTGTGGCTACCGTATTCGAGTTCGAAGAGTTCGATGTTGTTCATAATGACAGAGAGGGGTGTGTTGATTTCATGAATGGCGTGGCGCAGGAAGATTTTCTGTGATTCCAGCAATTGCTGCGAGTAGCGTTTCTCTGCTTCGAGTGTCTGCGCCTGCTCTTCGTAATCTTGTGTCGAGCGCTCGATGAGATGGGTAAGGGCTTTGATTGTTGTGGCGTAGTCGCTGTCATCATGAAGATGGGTAAAGGTGTCGTGTTGGGTATCTGCGGCGGGTGCGGGAGGTGATTCGCGAAGCGCTGCGACGGTGAGTGTCTGGTTCAGCAGCTGATTGTGTTGCTGGTTGTGGAAAAACTCTCCGTAGGTGAAAAAACCGCAGGTGGTCGCTGTTTTGGCAAACGGTTTGATCTCCATTTCGACAAAACCGGGCATATAGCGCCGTCTTGCCATGCAGGAGTAGATAAAAAAGGTTTCCACCCCTTCATGATAGCGTTTTTTAAAAGAGCGCAGTGATTCGTTGATGATCAGTTCGGCGTTTCCGAATCCCAGCCGTACTTTGTCGCCTTTTTCAAGATTTCCGGCAAAAGAGAGTGAATTGTCTTCGTGTTTGGCGATAACCGCACGGGCGATTTTGATGCCGCGCCTTTCGATTAGCAGCGGAAATTCAATACCGGTTGCGGGCAGGGCGTCAGAGACTTCTTCTCCGAGATATTTGGCGTAAAAATCGACTGCCGACAGGTCGTCGATGCGGTAGACCCTGTTTTCATCGACTTCGTTGATGGTGTGCTCGATGCCGACGGGACTCCAGTTGAAGTTGAAATGGTTTTGTACCTGAAGTGTGTCGGAGTTGAGTGATACGCCGACGACTCCCTGCGGTACGATACGGCTATCTTCCAGTACGTAGGTTTGCAGGAATTGTCCGTTGTCTCCCGCCATACCGCCGGCGATGGGTATGGTCGGATCGATACTTTCGATGCCCCGAAGCAGCAGTTCTCCGTTGCAGGTGGTGCCGTCGCTGAAGAGAATCAAAAGTCGGGTGTTGTCCGTAATCAGGGATGATGCGATCTCTCTGCCGTTTCGGTAGTCATCGATACTATCCGCACAGGCACTTTTGAGTATGGTGTTTTCAAAAAGTGAAACGGCGATGACGGTGCATTCGGTACTGATGTTTTCCTGTGAAATCTCTCCGTCGGTGGTGGTGCCGATGCAGACGGCGTGGGGCAGGGTGCGTTTGATTTGTCTTGCGTAGTACTGGAGTGCATGTTCGCCGTGTCCGGAAAAAATCTGTATGAGAATATTGTCGTGTTTCATGAAAGAGGAGAAGGGAATTTGTCCTGAAAGTTTGGTATCCGGATATTCGAAGGTATAGGTATATGTTTTCATGATCTTAAAAATAGTATAACATAATATTATTGAACTGTCGGTTTTTCTCTGCTATTTTCACGCTATTTTGAAAGGTTATAAT
>JALWRO010000127.1:5562-6356 GCA_027080605.1 Campylobacterales bacterium | reverse complement strand
GGGGGGGGGTGGCGCGGGCGGTGCGCCCGCACCAGGCCTGGCGGCCGTAGCCGCAGCGGCTGCATGCTGCGCGATGACCCTCGCGTCGGCCTCGGGAACGATCGGCTCGAGGCCCAGACGGTGGTAGAGCAAAGAGAGGTCGAATTTGAGGTTTTGCCCCACGATGCGCTGCGCCGCCAGCCTGCGCAGGGCGGCCTCCGCCGTTGGGGCATCCACCTGGGGCCCCACGCCCAGATAGCTGTGTGCGATGGGAACGTAAAAGGCTTCCGTTTCGTTGACGGCGAAAGAGTAGCCGACGATATTGGCTTCGAAAGGGGAGAGTGAATCGGTTTCGGTATCGAATGCGACGGGGGTATCTTTGGGGATTTTGGCGATCTCTTCGAGGACTTTGGTTTTGGTGTCGAGCAGTTTCGCTTCAAATCCGAGTTTTTCGGTGCACACTTTTTCATCTTCGGTGTGCTGGTAGGTCGCTCCCGCTCTGACAAGCAGTTTTTTCATGTCAAGTTCCATCAGTTCATCTGCCACTTTCAGGATGGGGTTTTCATCGGGGAAGCGGTAGCGGTCGATATCGCAGCCGGGGAGAATATTGTGGTAAAGGGTGGCAAGTTTTTTGCTTAAAAAGGCGTTTTCTCTGCCCTCCTCGAGTAGTTTTCTGGTTCTGGCATTGGCGATTTTGTCAAGGTTTTCGTAGATATTTTCGACCGAACCGAACTCCTTGAGCAGTTTGGTCGCCCCTTTGGGACCGATGCCTCTGACGCCCGGAATATTGTCGGAAACATCGCCGACAAGTGCAA
>JALWRO010000127.1:0-5552 GCA_027080605.1 Campylobacterales bacterium | reverse complement strand
CGATTTGGGAAGGGGGCACGCCGAACTTTTCGACACACTTCTCTTCATTGATTTCAATCTTTTTCATCGGGTCGTAGAGGACGACTTTGTCATCGTCGATGAGTTGGTAGAGGTCTTTATCATGCGAGACGACTTTGACTTTGATCCCCTGTGCTTTGGCGCAGTCCACCAGTGAGGCAATGACGTCGTCGGCTTCGTAGCCGGGCATTTCAAGTTTGGGAAAGCCCATCTTTTCAATCAGTTCGATAGCGACGGGGAGTTGTTTAACAAGGTCTTCCGGAGGTGCGGGGCGGTTGGCTTTGTAGTTGGGGTCTATCTCTTTTCGAATCGGTTTCTCTTTGGAGTCAAGTGCGAAGAGCAGATAGTCGGTGCCGTGTTCTTTGTTGAGTGTGGCGATGAAGTTGATAAAGCCGGTCAGCAGTCCTGTGGGGAAGCCTTTGGAGCTTTTGAGTTGAGGGAGGGCGTAGTAGTTGCGGAAGAAAAATCCAAATGTATCGATAATAGTCAAAGTTTTCATGAGGCGATTGTAACTATTTTTTGTTATAATCTTCCTCATGAAATCAGAGTACTTTTTTGTAAAATTATAGTTGCATGGGTTACAGCACTGCTGATGGGATGATAATTTTACAAAAAGAGTACGTGATTTATAAATTTACACTATTACAGGAGAAAAGATGGCTTCATATTCCATGGGTGATTTGAAAAAAGGTTTGAAAATAGAGTTGGGCGGTATTCCGTACAAGATTGTGGAGTATCAGCACGTCAAACCGGGTAAAGGTGCGGCTTTTGTACGCTGCAAGATCAAATCTTACCTTAACGGCAAAGTGATTGAAAAGACGTTTCATGCGGGTGATAAGTGCGAACAGCCCAATATGGAGCAAAAGACGATGCAGTACCTTTACGATGACGGTGAAATGTTGCAGTTTATGGATACGCAGACGTATGATCAGATCGGTTTGACACACGATCAGGTCGGGGATACGCAGAAGTGGCTTGTTGACGGTATGAATGTCGAAATCCTCTTCCACAACGGCAATGCGATCGATGTTGAAGCGCCTGCGACGGTAGAGTTGAAGATTGTCGAGACACCGCCGAATTTCAAAGGTGATTCCCAGGGTGGCAAGAAACCGGCGACGCTGGAGAGCGGCGCGGTGGTGCAGGTGCCGTTTCATGTACTCGAAGGAGATGTCATCAGAGTCGATACCGCCAAAGGCGAGTATCTCGAAAAGGTAAAATAATTTCTGAGGAGGGCAAAATGGCTAGTGTACTGGTTCCTTTAGCGGAAGGTTTTGAAGAGATTGAAGCGGTGAGTATCATCGATGTGCTCAGACGCGGAGGTGTGGAGGTGACGACGGCGTACCTCTTCAACCGTGAAGTCAACGGCGCAAACGGCATTACGATCGTTGCCAATATGAGCATCGACGATGTTGTGGCGGAAGAGTATGACATGATGGTATTGCCGGGCGGTATGCCGGGGGCGCAGCACCTCAAAGAGGATGAACGCGTCCAGACATTGCTCAAAACGTTCGATGCCAAAGGCAAGCGTGTCGGAGCGATCTGTGCAGCACCGATTGCATTGGATGCGGCGGGTGTGCTGGGGGATGATGATCAGTTTACCTGTTATCCCTCTTACGATGAGCAGATTGCGCACGGACACTTTACCGATGCGCAGAAAGTGGTCAAAAGCGGCAATGTGCTCACCTCCAGAGGTCCCGGAACGGCGATCTGTTTCGGACTGGCGATTGTCCGTGAACTGGTCGGTGAAGAGACCTATGCACAACTCAAAGCAGGATTGCTGGCAGACTACTGTTAACAAAAAACTGTTTCGGAAGTGGAAACTTTAGTCTCGCACCAAACGGTGCAGCTAAAGCAGCACTTCCGAAAATAAGCGATTCCCCTTCAGTATATTTTATCTTCCGTTAAAAAAATTTTCTCATATGACCGATATTACTTTCAAGATTAATCTAAAGCAAAAAAGGTCACTTATGCAAACGGACGAACCCCACATCAAAGATATTTCGATCCTCTATGTCGAAGACGAAGACGCGATCCGCGAAGGGTATGCACGGGCACTGAACCGAATATCCGACCATGTACTGCTTGCGAGTAACGGCAGAGACGGTCTGGAAATGTTCAAAGAGGAAAAACCCGATATCGTCATCAGTGATATTCGCATGCCTGTCATGGACGGTATCGAGATGTTGCAAAAGATTAAGGAGATTGATCCCGACTGTTCGGTCATTTTTACCACCGCACATAATGACAATGCCTATCTGCTTCAGGCGCTTGATCTGCAGGTTGATGCCTATTTGCAAAAACCGGTCGAGAAAAATATTCTCAAAAGCAAAATTGAAAAACTTGCAAGTTCCATTTTGAGAGAGAAAATGCAGTTTTTGCAGCAAAAAGAGATTGAAGCGCAGCGTGTCATTTTGCAAAATGTACTCGATCATGAAAAGAACTTGCTGGTAGTGACGGACTTCGAGAAAGTGCACTTTGCCAACAAAGCGTTTCTCGATATCTTTGCTGTTGAGAGTGTGGAAGCATTTAATAAGATGTGTATCTCTTTTTTAAATATCTTTTTGCCGGTACCACCCTATCTGCACAAAGGATTGCTCTCAGACGGTGAGACGTTTTACGATTTGGTAGAGAAGAGCGAAGAGACCCGTCGTATTGTCAATATCGTCGGCAACGACGCCCATCCGCGTGCCTACCAGATCAATATTTCCCGTATTGTTCATGAAGATCAGGAGTCCTATCTCTGTACGATGACCGATATTACGAGAATGAATATTGAACGGCTTTCAACGGAAAAGAAAGCCTATTTCGACAACTTGACCGGTATTTTCAACCGCCACAAATTCAATGAACTTTTCGAAATCGAACTAAACCGAGTGAAGCGTTACGGTAACAATACCTCTGTATCCGTGCTGGATATCGACCATTTCAAACATTTTAACGATACATACGGGCATCTCATCGGTGACAAAGTGTTGCAAAAACTGGCAGAGACTATCTCTTCCCGCATTAGAAATACCGATATTTTTGCCCGCTGGGGAGGGGAAGAGTTTGTGCTCCTTTTTCCGGAAACTTCTGTCGAAGATGCACGAAAAGTGTGTGAGAAACTCAGAGAAGCGGTTGCCGGGATCGAATGCAGTGAAGCGGAGCAGATTACCGCATCTTTCGGTATCGCACAGGTTTTACCGGACGATACGATGAAAAGTGCTTTCAAACGTGCCGACGATGCACTGTACGAAGCGAAAAAGGCGGGCAGGAACAGGGTAATGGTCGCTTCATGAAGCTCTTTTCTCTTCTCTTCGCACTGGTTGTTTCGCTGTATGCTGAAACGTCACCGGTACCCGTAACACTTCAGCTGCAGTGGAAACATCAGTTTCAGTTTGCCGGGTACTATATGGCAAAAGAGAAGGGATTTTACAAAGATGCCGGACTCGATGTGACGATGCGGGAGTATCATGACGGGATCGATATTGTATCGGAAGTGACATCCGGCAAAGTCGCTTTTGCGACAGGTCGCTCTTCCCTCATTTTACATCAAGACGACGATATCTTATTGCTGGCTGCGATCTTTCAGTCTTCCCCTTTTGTATTGCAATCTCTCCGGCGTGACGATATCAAAACACTGAAAGATATCAAAGGTAAAAAAGTCTATGTGTCGCATGTCATAGCGGATATGGCACCTATTGTAGCGATGCTCAAATCCGAAGGCATCACGCAGTATGATTTTCAGCTGGTTCACCATACGTTTACGCCTGACGACTTGATTAGCGGCAAGGCGGATTTTATCAGTGCTTACCTCTCCAACGAACCCTTTGTTCTCAAAGAGAAGGGGTATGAATCAACTATCTTCAATCCCCGTGATAACGGTTTCGATTTTTACGGCGATATGCTCTTTACTTCCAAAAAATATGCCAGATTGCATCCTGAAACGGTTGATAACTTCTACCGGGCGACACTGCTGGGCTGGCAGTACGCTTTTGCACATATCGACGAGACGATCGCTGTAATTCAGGAAAAGTACAATACTTTGCACAAATCGAAAGCGGCACTGCGTTATGAAGCAAAAGTATTACGTAAACTCGCATACCGAAAAGGGGTGTCGCTGGGAAATATCGATCCTGTGCGTCTGCGGGAAATTGCCAATACCTACCGTCTGCTGGGAATCAATACCGCCATTGGAAGCGATTTTGGTGATATGGTCTACCGTCCGGCGGAAAAATATCGTATTCCGCTTACCTCCAAAGAGCAATCCTGGCTTCGTAAAAATAAGTCTCTCGATCTTTGTGTGATCACTGACCGTATGCCTCTGGAGAGTTTCGACGGTAGAAAATATACCGGGATGGGTGCCGATCTGGTGAAAGATATCAGTACGCTGATCGATACACCGCTGAAAGTGCGTTATGCTACGTCGATGCAGGATAGACGATGCGATCTCTTCTCCCTGATTCCCCGTGACATGGCGAAAAACAACCTTGCAGTGACAAACACACTCTTTTCGTTTCCACTGGTGATCGCCACCCGTACAGATAAAGCGTATATCACCGATCTTAAAGCGCTAAGAGGCGAAAAAATCGCGTTTATGAAAGGATACGGTCTGAAAAAACGTCTCGAAGCGCAATATCCGTCACTTCAGCTTCATGAAGTGGTCAATACGGAAGCGGGGCTTCGGTTACTGGAGACGGGAACGGTTGATGGATATATAGGACTTCTTCCTGTTGTCAATTACACTATCAGAAGATACCATATCGGTACATTGAAAATTAACCGAAAACTGGATGAACGTATCAGGCTCGGGTACGGGGTTGTAGATGCTTCATCACCGCTCTTGTCGATTGTACAAAAAGCGGTGCATGCGCTGGAGAGTGAAAGGATTGAAGAGATTATCCAGGAGTGGACACACCTGAAAGTCACCAATATTAGGGTAATTGAACACTACTGGCGCTGGGTCGGTATGGCGGGGATACTCTTTATGTTGCTTTTGTACGGCTATCTCAGCACTGCGCGTCAGAACAAGGCATTGAGTCTTTCGCTGCGGGAACTGGAATTGCTGATGGAATCGACGATGGAAGGGATTTTGATATTTGATACAAACGGTATATGTCTGCGTACCAACAGAATAGCAAGTAAACTTTTCGGATATATGCACCATGAGATGATTGGCAGGCATGCTTCGGATTTTATCACTCCGGCATCCAGAGAGATGGTGCGGGAAAAAATGAAAATTATCGATCAGGCGCCTTATGAAGCAAGAGTGTTGCGCAAAGACGGTACGGAGTTCGATGCTATCATAAAAGGCAGAAATATCATCTGGAAAGGGGAGCAGATCAGGGTATCGACGATTATCGACATCTCCGATATGAAAAGACTCCAGTATGATCTGGAAACGCTGAACAACCGGCTCGAAGAGCAAGTGCAGCAGCAGGTAGAGGATATCCGGCAAAAAGATCAGATGCTGCTGCAGCAGAGTAAACTGGCGTCAATGGGTGAGATGATCGGTGCCATCGCCCACCAGTGGCGCCAGCCGCTCAATAGGCTCA
>JALWRO010000126.1 GCA_027080605.1 Campylobacterales bacterium | reverse complement strand
ATCATTCTGATGCTCATTGCCATCAACATGGCATACGGACAGCCCTCCAAAGCCAGACACACTAAAGAGGAGCAGGACGAAGCGGAAGAGAAAGAGGATGTTTCGGTCATCCCTATCGGTATTCCGATCCTCTTCGGTTCCGGAGTCATCGCCACCATCATCGTACTCAATAGTAACCATGCCAAAGAGTTTCCACATCTCATCAGCTATGCACTGTTGACGGCAGCCATCTTTGCGGCATCTCTGGTTGTCTATTTCACCCTGCGCTATGCAGGTGCGATCAACAAAGTACTGGGCATTACGGGCATGAAGATTCTGACACGGATCATGGGTCTGATTATCGGAGCGATCGCCGCACAGTTTCTGGTCAGTGGTATCAAAGGATTGTGGAGCACACTGTAAAAAAATTCTCGATAATTATTTTCGTTTACTATTTATTATCCATTTAGTAATATAATTCATTCATCACTTAATTATAAGGAGTGCAAATGGGATGTGACAGTCCAATCGAAGCGAAAGAAGAAGGTGTCTCTGAAAACGAGACTAAATATGAAAACACACAAAAGGAGAACAATATGAGTTCAACACTGGTTATGAGAAAAGCACCCGAGTTTACAATGGAAGCGTATGACGCAAAAAGTGGTCACTACACAACGGTAAAGAGTGATGACTATAAAGGTAAATGGCATGTCGTCTGTTTTTACCCTGCCGACTTTACGTTTGTATGCCCCACAGAGATCGCCGCTATGAATGCAAAATATGACGAATTTCAGGCAATGGGTGTAGATATTCTGGCGGTATCGACCGATACAAAATTTTCACACAAAAGATTTGTAGAGACTGAGCCGCTGTTAAAAGATCTTAAACTCACTATCGGTGCAGATAGTACAAAAGAGGTAAGCCGTGCCTTTGGTGTATTACTTGAAGATGAAGGTATCGCTCTGAGAGGAAGATTTCTGATCAATCCTGACGGTGTTGTCGTTGCCCAGGAGGTACAGGCTCCATCAGTCGGCAGAAACGTCAACGAGTTTTTAAGACAGGTAGAAGCATGGCAGCATGCTACAAAAACCAGTGAAGTCTGTCCTGCAGGCTGGAGACCGGGCAAGAAAACACTTCCGGTAAATACCGATGTAGAAAAGATGACCGGCAGAGTCGGCGACTATATCACTATCGAAGAGATCCTCTCTTAAAACTTTCTCCCCGGTGATCGGAGTCTATACTGACTTCCGGTCACGGGAGCACAAGGCGATGCCTGCTTCCGGCAATATCTGGTTCATTGTTATCAATTTCCCCTATCATTGGACTACAAACGCAATATTTTTGGATTTTCCTCTATCAGTGTATCGCTTATAAGTATGTTTATTGCAGCATTTATTGCTATAATTCTTTATAATTTGTAACCATTCAGCACACCAAAAAACAATACAAAGAAACCCCATCAAAAGCATCCTTGAAAAGCCTGTATTTAAGGGCTTCATGACCACTTTTCAGCTATAATATCTATATATAAATCAAGAAGG
>JALWRO010000125.1 GCA_027080605.1 Campylobacterales bacterium | reverse complement strand
CATCTGGTTTTCCAATTTTCCCAACCCTATATACTTATATATTTTGAAAAAAAGTAGTCATTTATAGCTTCATATTCATTGAATAAATATGAAGTGCCCGCTATCATAAAAATTCTCATATCATCCTTATATCTTTCTAACAACTCCTCACAAAACCAAAAAAAGCTTTGACTGGGTAAACAGTCGTCTTCTAAAATAATCCCCTGCTCCTCATTTTCAAAAAACCAGTCAATTGCACCACTTACAGCATATTTGCAACCGAAATTTTTTTCTCTAAAAAGTGTTTTAATTTCACAATCCCAATCAATATTTTTCATCACATATTCACGAACTGCTTTTACTTCCTCTTCTTCACCACTTTTATCTTTTCGTGCTCCATCTGCTGCTATGTATAATCTGGGAGGTTTGGCTTCTTTTATAGCTTCAAAAACTTGTTTAGTAGTATCAAGTCTATTGAAAACTAAAAATAAAACTGCCGTTTCAAGCGGTTTTGATGGCACAAATTCACTCATTTTATCTCCCAATTATTGTTTTTCAAATACTCTATCCAATCTATCAATTTAGCTTGAGGTTTCCATCCAAGAGCTTTAGTTTTATCAGTAATAACTTCCGCACTCATTCTATTTCCTCGTCTTTCAGGTAACATTTTGACTTTTCTCTCTTTTATCGCATCATCTATCTTCATTCCCAAAAACATTTCAGCAACTTCCAATATAGAATAAGCCTCATCTCCACCTATGCCAAATTCATCTCCGTATCCATCTTTTCCAACCAAGATAAGACCATTGACAATATCGTCAATATATGTAAAGTTTCTCCTTTGGGTTCCTGGACTTACGATTGTAAGTGGCTCATTGTTTTTCATTTTCTCTTTAAATAATGCTATAAGTGTAGCATATTTACCATACTGTATTTCACGAAAACCATATACATTATAAAAATAAGTGATAGCATAATTAATATTATACCAATTACCATAATTTATAACCAATTCCGTATTACTTGCTTTTGTCCAAGCATAAGGTGATGTATTTCGTGCGATACCGCCATCTCCAAATTTAGTAGAACTACCTGCATACACAACTTTTGAGCCTTTCTTCCTTGCAAACTCAAGTAGTTCAAATGTTCCTATTTTATTATATTCATAAACTATTCTCATATCATCAAATGACTGTTCAACCCTACTATACTCTCCTAAGTGATATATAATATCAGGAGTAAAATCTATGAGTTTAAATATATCTTTTGTATCACCTTTGATATATTCAACTCCTTCAATATGATTATTTGTATCACCTGTAAAATAGTTATCCAAACTATACACATCACTTTTCTCATTTAGCAATCTCTCACACAAATGACTACCGACAAAACCTGCTCCACCTGTTACTAATATAATTTTATTTTTCATTTTTATATCCTTTTATAATCTCTCAGTATAACTTTGAATAGATAAATTCATAGTTTATTATATATGAAGAGAGCAGGGAAGAAAATAGCTTTTGATTGCATAATAAATGTATGTAATAGTTCTTTTCTAAAAGCATGAAATACATATGATGCAATCATTTGAGATATTAATGTCGCAATTGCTGCTCCATAAATATTATATTTTGGTATCAAAAATATATTTAAAAAAATATTTATTATTGCACCCCAGAAAGTTCTCCAAAACGATAGCATTTGTAAATTTTCAGCAATAAACCATTTACTACTTACTACTCCTAAAAATACAAAAATACCAGCCCATATATATATCATCAATATCCCACCAGCTTCACTATATTCTTCACCATAAAGTAAGTTCACAACCCAGTCACTTAAAAATGTCATAGGAAGTGCTATGGCTATAGCCAACCATACCATCACATCATACAATCTTTGCAATCTTCTATAGTACAACTCTTCACTTATCTTTTTCGCATTTATTATAGCTGGGAAAAGTGATGAACTTATGACCATAGGTATAAAGTACCATGCCTCACTCAGTCTCACAGCAGCAGCGTACTGTCCTACGGCATTATTGTCAAGCATCTCTTTTATCATCACCTGATCTATCTTCATATAGATAGATATGACGATACCACTCAGTATCAACGGCCAACTATCAGCAAGCAAATTCTTTGCCACATGTTTATCAAACTTCCAACTTTTAAAAGAATAAGTACTTTTGAGATAATAGTATCCATATCCAAATGCCAATATCACACTATCAAAAAGCACCACCCATGCAAACGCTACCAACGGTGCTTTTGAGAGAATGAGTGCCACTTTGACGATAGATGAGATAAAAAGGCCGATGATATTTGCATATACTACATACTTACTCATCACTTTGCTTTGGAAGTACATATCCACTACATTGAAGCTTTGAAATATTGTAGCACTTGCTATGATGAAGATTAGAGTACTTGCCTGGGTATCGTTAGAGGTAAAATTTACAGCGATACCCAGTAGTACCAATACCAAAAAAGCACCCATAAGCTTCAGATAAAAAGCCGTACCCATCAACTCATCTCTAGAACTTTCATCCTTTACCAACTCCCTGACAACAATACCATCTAAGCCCAAAGCAGCAACAGCTGTAAAGAGTCCAACGAAGCTTTGTGCATAACTAAAAAGCCCAAACTGCTCAGGACCCAAATATCGAGCCACCCAAATACCTACAAAAAGTCCAACAACCATACGAAGAATTTTTTCAGCAAAAAGCCAGGAGGTATTCTTAAAATACTTCATAAAACCTTCATGCTTTTTAAGAGCATTGAGTTTTTCAAACATAATGCCTCAAATACCACATATAAACACTTTGTATACCTTCTTCAAGCCCTGTTTTATACTTCCAGCCCAAAGTATGCAGTTTTGATGGGTCTGTTAGCTTGACAGGCGTACCGTCAGGTTTGCTTTTATCAAAATAGAGTTCTCCTTTATAGCCTACAATCCTTTTGATTAATAAAGCCAAGTCTTTAATGCTAATATCTTCACCCGTACCAATATTGATGTGCGTATTTCGTACCACAGTACTACCAGGATAGATATCCTTAAAATCCCTTTTTTGCATAATGAAGACACAAGCATCTGCCATATCATCACTATACAAGAACTCTCTTCTCGGCTTCCCGCTCCCCCAAATATCAACTTTTGATTGATTATTTATCTTTGCCTCATGCATTTTTCGAAGCAGTGCAGGTAGTACATGTGAAGTTTCCAGATCAAAGTTGTCATTTGGTCCGTAGAGATTGGTCGGCATCACACTTATAAAGTTTGTGCCGTATTGCAAGTTATAAGACTCACACATCTTGATACCCGCTATCTTGGCGATGGCATAGGGTTCATTGGTATATTCCAATTCACCGGTGAGCAGATACTCCTCCTTCATCGGTTGCGGGCAGTTTTTGGGGTAGATGCAGGTACTTCCGAGAAAAAGAAGCTTTTTGACATTGTGTAGATAGCTTTGGTGGATGACATTGTTTTGTATTTGGAGGTTTTCATAGATGAAGTCAGCTCTGTAAGTGTTGTTCGCTACAATACCGCCTACTTTTGCCGCTGCCAGTATAACATATTCAGGTTTTTCGGTCTGAAAAAACTCTCCTACAGCTTGCTGGTCAATCAGATCCAGTTCACTGTGTGTTCTGGTGATGATATTGGTATATCCTTTTTGTTGCAGATTTTTGACGATCGCGGAACCTACGAGTCCTCTGTGTCCTGCAACGTAAATCTTACTGTCTTTTTGCATCGTTTTTCTCTACTCAAAATAGTTTAGAATGGTGTAGCCGCCATCTTTAAGATATTGTTCTTTAGTCATAAGCTTCAAATCACTCTCCATCATTTCATCGACCAGTTCATTGAGGGTATACTCCGGTATCCATCCCAGTTTCTCTTTGGCTTTGGTGGCATCGCCAAGAAGCAGATCAACTTCTGTGGGTCTGAAGTATCTCGGATCGACGGCGACAATCTCTTTGCCAAGCAGTTCTTTGGGTTTCAGAGAACTTTTGGAGGCTCTTTCGTTAAATCTTGCTTCATTGATATAAGAGACAACACCTTTTTCATCGACACCTTTACCTTTGAATTCCAATTCTATACCCACATAATCAAATGCCATCTGTACGAAGTCTCTGACGGCTGTGGTTTTTCCGGTAGCAATGACCCAGTCTTCAGGTTCATCTGCCTGCAGGATCATCCACATCATGCGTACATAGTCTTTGGCATGTCCCCAGTCTCTTTTGGCATCGAGATTTCCGAGGTAGAGTTTATCCTGTAGCCCCAGGGCTATTTTAGATGCTGCTCTGGTAATCTTTCTGGTGACAAATGTCTCACCTCTTACCGGAGATTCATGATTGAAAAGAATTCCGTTACAGGCGAATATATTGTACGCTTCTCTGTAGTTGACGGTAATCCAGTAGGCGTACATCTTGGCAACGGCATAGGGGCTTCTAGGGTAGAAGGGTGTTTTTTCGGTTTGTGGAGTCTCTTGTACTTTTCCGTAGAGTTCACTGGTACTTGCATGATAGATTCTGCTCTTTTTCTCCAGTCCAAGGAGTCTGACCGCTTCGAGGATTCTGAGGGTTCCGGTACCGTCTGCGTTGGCGACATACTCAGGCTCTTCAAAAGAGACAGCCACATGGCTCATCGCCGCCAGGTTGTAGATCTCATCGGGTTGCACCTGCTGAATGATACGGGTGAGATTGAGACTGTCTGTCATATCACCGTAGTGGAGGATAAAATCTCTGTTCTCTACATGAGGATCCTGGTAGAGGTGATCTATACGGTCTGTGTTAAAAAGAGATGTTCTTCTTTTGACACCGTGTACGATGTAGCCTTTTTTGAGTAAAAACTCCGCCAGATAGCTGCCGTCTTGTCCTGTGATACCTGTGATGAGTGCAACTTTTTTCATAAAACACCTAAAATAAAATATATCTATTTTATTTAAAATTAAATTAAAAAGGTGTTATACGTTCAAACTCCCCTCCAGCACATCCAAAAACTCCCCTCTTCCCATCTCCACAGCCCCCATCCTCTTCAAATGATCTGACGGCACCTGACAATCAATCAGTTCATACCCGTTTTCCAGACAATACCGCGCCAGATGTACCAGCGCGGTTTTGGAGGCGTCGCTTTTGGTTTGGAACATTGACTCACCGCAAAATATTTTGCCAAGATCAATGCCGTATAACCCACCGACAAGTTCGTCTTCATAATAGACTTCAAACGATTTTGCGAGTCCTTTTTTATGAATTTCAACATAACTCTGGATTACCTCTTCCAAAATCCACGTGCCTTCATCATTCAAAACGCGGACATCGCGGCATTTGCGCATGACTGCTTCAAAATTTGTGTCTGTTCTGACTTCAAATTTTTTCATACTGCGTCGGAGGCTTTTGGAAATTTTGATATCTTTAGGATAAAGTACGAGACGGGGATCGGGGGACCACCAGAGAACGGGGTCGTTTTCGTTGTACCAGGGGAAGATTCCCTGCAGATAGGCGGATATAACACGATCCGGCTTTAAGTCGCCTCCCCAGGCGACCAGCCCCTCTGCGGAGGCTTCTCTGGGATCGGGGAAGATGTAAGAGTAGCGATTGACTTCGGGGATCAATGTCCTACTTCGCAGACTCATAGTCAATCTGGAGTTTGTCACCTTTCATAGAAAGTTTGACAATTCCACCGTTTTGCAGTTTTCCGAAGAGTACTTCGTCGGTCAGCGGTGTTTTGACTTCATCTTGAATGACCCGGCTCATAACCCTTGCACCAAGTGTCGGATCAAAACCTTTTTCGGCAAAATATTTTTTCGCCTCCATCGTCGCTTCGATGGTGATTTTCTTCTCTGCAAGCTGCTCTTCGAGTTCATGAAGAAATTTCTCGACGATATGCACCATTACATCTTCACCCAGTGGTCTGAAGTGCACCACTGCATCGAGTCTGTTTCTGAACTCCGGTGCAAAGAAGTCGCCGATAGCTGACTCCGCTTTGTGTGTTTCATCTTTGTGGAAACCGACCTGCGGCGCGGATTTGACACCGAGGTTACTGGTCATGATAATAATGACATTTCTGAAATCGGTTTTGATTCCGTCATTGTCTGTCAGTGTCGCACTGTCCATCACCTGTAACAGAATATTCATGACATCGGGATGTGCTTTTTCCACCTCATCGAGCAAAAGAACGGTATAAGGATGTTTGCGGATCGCTTCGGTCAGCTGACCGCCCTCTTCATAACCGACATATCCCGGAGGCGCACCGATCAATCTGGCGACATTGTGTTTTTCCATATATTCACTCATATCAAAACGCTCAAAATGCACACCCAGCGTCTCCGCCAGTTTTTTGGCGACTTCTGTTTACCGACACCTGTCGGTCCTGCAAAGAGGAAAGAAC
>JALWRO010000124.1 GCA_027080605.1 Campylobacterales bacterium | reverse complement strand
GCACAAATGAGAGAGCTCATCACCCGACGGGTCGAAAGCTTCGACAAAAATCCCCCGCCGGACCTGATGGTCATCGACGGCGGAGAGACCCTGCGCAGACTTGCGGAGAAAATCGTTAAAAAAAGCGGCGTATATGTCGATATTGTTGCAATTGCAAAAGAGAAACGCGATGCCAAGGCGATGCGTGCCAAAGGAAAAGCCCACGATATTCTCTACACCAGAGAGGGGTCGCTGAAACTTTCCACCAAAGACAAACGGCTGCAGTTTATGCAGCGTCTGCGGGACGAAGCACACCGCTTTGCCATCACTTTTCACCAGAAGCAGAAACGCAAAGCCGACCGCGAAGTGACACTGCTGCGCAAAAAGGGTGTCGGAGAAGCGACGCTGAAAAAACTTTTGCAATATTTTGAGACATTTGAAAATATCCAAAACGCGTCGCTCGAAGAGCTGACACAGGTCGTTGGAACGAAAGTTGCTCAAAATATCAAAACTATTTCATAACCACAGGGGAGAGCGAAAATGATTTTATATGACCAGGATTTCAGGTTTATTGGGATGAGTGCGGAGACACTCACCTTTCTCGGATATGAAGATATCGACGAATTTACCTCCATGCACAGCGACTTTTCTGATCTTTTCGTCAAAAAAGAGGGGTATGTCCATAAATTTGAAAATTTTTCATGGATACACTATGTCCTCTACAGCGGCGCGGCGAACAAAAAAGCGTATGTTTCACGCAAAAACGGCGAAGAGGTGTGTGTGGATATTACCATCAAAGAGGTCTTTTTAAACCATACCTACGACGGACTGCGTACTATCTACAGCGTCAAACTGATCAACGAAAACTTTACCAAAATCTCCCAAAGCGACGTGCATGACAACCGTTCCGCCATTTCCGGAAAAAGTCAGTTCAGCCTCAACAGCCTGACCAAAGATCTTAACCTCCCCGAAGAACCCGTCGTGAAAGAGGAGCCGGTTGTCGCACCGACAGGCACCACCACTGTTCCCGAACCGCTCGATTTCAAGCTCGACATACCCGATACGTCGATTTTCGCAACCCCGGAAACAAAGACTTCTGAACCCGCACCCCAAAAACCGGAAATAAACGTACCGCTTTTCGATGCGCCGGATGTAACAGCGCCTGTTTCTGATGAACCGAAAGAGGAGACAAAAACAGAAGAACCGACATTTACACTCAACTTTCCGGAGCCGGAAACCGCGACAACAGAGGAACAGCCCCCTGCAGTACATATCGATTTCGGCACACCTGACGTCAAAAATGAAGAGGTCGAAACCACCTCCGCCCCGCAGCCAACCGAACAGACACTCTCCGAAACATTCAAACTCAATTTTCCAACGCCGGAAGAACCGGAAGAGACGCCGGTTAAACTGAACTTCGATCTTCCTCTCGCCAAAGAGGATACGACAGAAACAGCGGAAAAGGAACCACAGGCAGAACCGCAAACGGTTCAGATTCATGAAACGGTGACAGAGAGAGAACCGGAGCATAAAGATATCTTCTCATTTCAACTGTTGAAAGAGCAGCATAAAACCTCCAGTGAAACGGCACAAACCGAAAATGCTGAAACAGCCGCACCGCAGCGGGATGAAACACTTCTGAAACTGCACGAACCGGAGAAAACCGTACCTGCTCACGCTGTAGAAGCTTCTGTTGAAACGCTGACCGAAGAGAGCACAGAGACAGTGCAGCCGGAAGAGAAGAAAAACATATTCAATTTTAACTTCCTGCAAAACAGTGCCGCCCAAAGTGAAACACAGGAAGAGCAAAAAGAGGAGAAAGAAGTTGAAGCGCCACAGGCAGTTACACCGGAAGTGACAATCCCCCTCTCCGATCTGCTGAAACCTGAAAGTACAGTTCATGAAACGACACATGAAGAAAAAAACGCCACTGCACAATTCTCTTTCAATCTTTTCAAAGAAGAGCCGGAGGAGGAAAACAATGAATCCTTCCTCTCTACCCGTGCAGAAGAGACCAAATCGACACTGATCGACCAGATCAAACACGATATCGAAGTAATCGACCAAGATGTGCAAATTGAACCGTCTGAGCAAGAGGATGCCGGTCAAAAACTTGAATCACTACTTCATGAAAGTATGCAGGAGCAGAAACAGGAATTCCCGCAGAGCAAAGAAACAGCGGTACCGGAAACAAAGCAACCGAAACCTTTTACGTTTGACTATCAGCCGGCAGAAACAACTGACAATAATACGCAGGGAATCGAGATAGCGGTCAAACCGGACTTTCCCGAAGAGATCACGCAGCATGAGGAGAACACCTTTGAAGAGACCCTCAAAAATATCTTCAGTACAGAGCAAAATTCGCCGCAGCCGGAAGAGCCTGCCTTAAACAATATTGAACCACAAAAACCTGTTCAAGAAACTAAGCAGTCTGTAACGACAGAAGCTATAAAATCGCCGGATCAAAACGAGGCACCCTCCCCTGAAGCACTGGTACTGCCGAAGCTCGGCAGTCTGGGACTCAGCAGGGAAGAGGAGCTCGACTTTATTGAAGAATTTCTCGATGACACGGCAGCGACTGTCGGACTGATGCAAGAGTATCTGAAGCTGGAAGATTACAGCAATATCAAATACAACCTGATCAAAATCGCAAGCTCCGCGGAGATTTTGCATTTTGATCAAATGCTGGCACACACCAGAGAGTTGACCGCATTGTGCGATGCGGCACAAAAAGAGGGTGTTGCGGAAAAACTGCAGAAATTACTGCAGCTGGCAAAAAGATACAAAGAGCATTTTTCGTCTATGCCTGTCTAATATAACTGGAGTACCCTGATTATCATGAATATCAAGCGCAATTTACACTTTATTACCATCGTACCGATCCTGCTGCTGGCGCTGCTGAGTGCCTGGTTCACTTATGACGCCTACCGCAGCTATAACAATTACCAGAAACTCGATACGCACGGTATGCAGGTAAAAGCGCTGAAAATTCTTTTCATGAACCTCGCCGACGAGCGTGGTCTTGAGACGCTCTATATCGGCGACAAACAGAACAGCAAAGTCAAACAGCTGCTCGACGCACAGCGTCTGCAAACCAACAGCGCAATCAACGGCGTCATCAATTTCGGTGCAGCGTCACATCATGACGAAATCGCTTTCAAACTGATCACCGAAATCAAAAAGATCAACCAGGTGCGCAACAAAGTCGATGAAGGGGAGATCGGATTCAAACCGATGTTCCGTTACTTCGATACACTGCTGACACTCATTGACGACAAAATCGAAGCGACACCCGTCACTACCGGAGCGTACCGTCTCCTCAACCTTCGTTCCGCATTTCTGCATGCCGTCAAAACGATGCATGCCGTCGCGGATGAACGCGATACCGTCACGGCCCTGTTAAGCGGCAATCAGGCACAGGAGATCAGCCGTCACGATCTTGTCAAACTCTTTCAGCGCAGCAGTGTCACCTCCGCATTTTCCATGCTCGACACACCGACACACAAAAAACTCTCCGGCATTTTGAGCGATCCGGCATTTCTTTCCGCTGTCAAAAAGAGCAATAGTATCAAACATACCCTGCTCAAAGGGGAAGAGATCGAGATAACACCGTTTGCATGGTTCACCGCCGAAAACCGTATCATCACCACCCTGGGTACAGCGGCAGACAAACTTTTTGCGGAGATTACCGGGAGTATCGAACAACTGAAAAATATCGCTTTTGCAAAGATGATCATACTCTTTTCACTGCTTTTGCTGACGTTTTATATGTTCTATCTTTTCAAACGACTTATCCCATTTCTGCTCAAACGCGAAGGACTTGAAAGACTTCTGGACAAGACACTGGAACATGCCGTCATTGAAGATACGATTGACCTTGATACGACAGAGGGTATCGACAAATCTTACCAGATTCTCGAACAGAGCATCGACAAAATTTCCGTCGAAAAACGCAAAGCCGAGAAAGCCAATGCGGCAAAAAGTATCTTCCTTGCCAATATGTCTCATGAAATCCGTACGCCGATCAACGGTATTATCGGTTTTACCGACCTGTTGAAAAACAGTAAACTCGGTGCCGAAGAGCGTGAATATGTCGATATCATCGACAAAAGTACCAACAACCTGCTCGAAATCATCAACAATATCCTCGACCTCTCCAAAATCGAAAGCAGAAAGATCGAAATCGAAGAGATTCTCTTCTCCCCGGTCGATGAGTTTGAAAACAGTGTCGATGTCTATATGCCCAAAGCGGAAAGCAAAAACATCAACCTCTCCCTCTATATGGATCCGGGATTCGACAACTACCTGCTCGGTGATGCTACTAAAATCAAAGAGGTACTGCTCAACCTGATCTCCAACGCGATGAAATTTACCCCTGAAAAAGGGCATATCTCCGTTCATATCAACAAACTCGAATCGCATAGCAAAGATAAAGAGCGTATCTATTTCGAAGTCTCCGACACCGGTATCGGCATGAGTTCTGAAGAGATGGCGGATATTTTCGACGCATTTTCTCAGGCAGATTCCACCATTACCCGAAAATACGGCGGTACCGGTCTGGGTCTGACCATCTCCGCCAACTATGTCAAACTGATGGACGGCGAACTGAAAGTAGAGAGTGAGAAAGGGAAAGGGAGCAAATTCTATTTCATTCTCGAACTCAAAAAAGAGAAACCGCTGCGCAACAACTACAAAGGTCGCTTCAAACACTTCCACACACTCTTGTTGACAGATAATACGAAACATCCGCTCACATCAACACTTGAGCACTATCTGGCATACACTGGTACACACTACAAAACCGCGACTTTCGACGCCATCAGCGAACCGGAAACGCTGCAAAACATCAACCTGCTAGTCGTACCGTATGAGAATGTCAATGAACAGGAGCTGGAGATTCTCAAATCGCTCAATCTGCCGATGCTGCTGATCGTTCCGACCTACATGCGGCTCAAAAGCGACACCCTGCGCGGAGAGAACATTTTCGTCGTACATGAACCGCTCTATTTGACAAAATTCGGTAAAGCACTCGCGGAGATCGAGCACCGCGCCGAGTTTCCCGAAGCTAAAATCGAAGATGTCAAACGCAAAGTACTTCAGGAAAAAGAGAAGTACCATATTCTCGTCGCTGAAGACAATGAGATCAACCGCACCCTGATCAACAAAATCCTCGCTTCACAGGATCTCGATGTCACAACTGTCGAAAACGGTGAAGAAGCGGTCAAAGCACGCCAAAACGGCGAATATGACCTGATCTTCATGGATATCGCCATGCCGGTCATGGATGGCGTCACCGCCACCAAAGCGATCCTCGAATATGAAGAAAAGAACAACCTCCCGCACGTTCCCGTTATTGCCCTGACTGCCAACGCACTCAAAGGAGACCGGGAAAAATTCCTGAATGACGGTTTCGACGAATACCTGCCCAAACCGATTACACAAAAAGATATTCTCGAACTGCTCCACTCTTACCATATTCCGCTGAAAGAGGAGCAGGAGAAAGCATTTGCCGAAGAGAAAGCAGAGAAGCAGTCTGAAACTGTCGAAATACCAGAACCTGCAACCGCAGTAGTTCCTCATGAAGAAGCGGCGGAGCGTGACGGCATACTGGTCTATAAAAAGAGTAAAGTCGAGACGAAAATCTTTGAAAAAGTACTCTCACAACTCTACAACCGTGTCGAAACAGCGTCAAACACCGGTGAGTTTCTCGATGCCATCGTCAAAAACGATTATCAGGTCATCATGGTGGACAATGAAATCTCTGACCTCGACTTCGCCGATCTTTTTAACCGGATCGAAAAACGCGACAACACAACCGTGCTGCTCTTCAGAAGTTTCGACTCCATTGTCGACGACCAGACCAGACAGGCATTTGACGAAGTGCTGATCAACAGTGCCGACAAAGTCTACCTGAAACTGATTTTGGACAATTATCTGCAAACCGAAGATAAAAAGTAGAACCTTTTCTGTAAATTATTACCGCACCAACTAAATATCTAAAAGTTTGAGAGAACGAGATGAGGTGAGATGTGCGTGAAAAAATCTGCAGGACTAGCCGTAGCTAATGCAAAGATTTTTTCAGGTGCAGATTGCCTCATATCGTTCTCCCCGAAGGGTGTAGCACTTTCGTCCATACTCTGCGTTAGATTTTTTCGAATTCGCTAAGGCGAGTCCTTCAAAAATCTGCCTTGATTATGAACGAAATTGTTACATCAAACATTTAGATATTTAATTGGTGCGGTAATAACAAATGGTTCAATACTATTTTTATCATAATTATTATATTATTCAATTAGCTTATTATAAGTAAATTGAATAATTGGACTAAATCGTGAAAAATGCAATCGTCACCGGCGCTTCCAGCGGCATAGGTCTTGCCTGTGCCTATCGGCTTCTCAATAT
>JALWRO010000123.1 GCA_027080605.1 Campylobacterales bacterium | reverse complement strand
CGTCGTATTACGTCCCATTTTGGATGGCGGATGCATCCGATCTATCATGAAGAGCGTTTTCACCACGGCATCGATTTCGGCGGCAAACCGGGTATTCCCGTGCGCGCTACCTGTAACGGTATTGTCGAGTTTGCAGGCTACAGTCGGGGTGGCTACGGCAATATGGTCATCATCGACCACAACTACGGCTTCAAAACCCTTTTCGGACATATGCTGAAAAATCTGCGTGTCAAAAAAGGGGAGTTTGTCAAAAAGGGGAGTATCATCGGCTATCTGGGCAGTACCGGACTCTCCACCGGACCGCACCTGCACTACGAAATCAAATATCTGCGCTATTTTATCGATCCCGCGCCGTTTCTGAAACCTGAAAGAAGCCGATTTGCTGCGCTCATGAAAAAGACACCGCAAATCCGCTGGCAGCAGCTGATCGATGCAATCACGACTACCTACCAGAAGTTCGCATCGCTGTGAAAATGAAAATTTATCTCTTTGTAAACAACTATAGATTACCATACCGGAAATCTTAGGAGTTCTGTTGCAAGCCCGAATATTTGAATTTTTCCGTGAAAAAAACGACATTACACTGCTGCTTTGTCAGGATGCCAAAGAGGCATCCGCCGCAAATGATGTGCTGCAGTTTCTGGGGTATAGTACCCATCTTCTGCCAGATTTCCGTGCCGCTTACGGAGATGATCTGCGTGCCTACACCGAAGAGCTCACCGCACTTTTGACGACACTTGATGGATACTACCGTGACCAAAAGATGCGCAAAATACTGATTGCACCGTTTCGCACCGTCCTTCATGATCTTCCCAAACCGACACTCTTTGCCCGTCAGAGACTGGCATTCGGTGATCAGATCAAATTGCAGGCGTTCAAAGAGTCGCTGTTGCAGTGGGGATATACTTTTGTGGATATTGTCGAAGCGAAAGGGGAAGTCTCTTTTCGCGGTGATATTATCGACATCTACCCGACAGATGCACCCAACCCCTGGCGTATCTCCCTCTTTGACGATGAGATAGAGAGTATCCGTCCCTTTGCCTGTGAAACCCAGAAGTCGCAAAAAGAGGAGGTGGAAGAGATCAGCATCAATCCTGCGCTTTTCGCACTCGATACCGCGCAGTATGAGACACTCATGAAACGGATTGAAAAGGTTCCGAGTGATGCGTTTGAAAGAGATATGGCATCGCTCGGTTTCTGGGCACTGGAGGATCTGGCGGAAGATCTGCTTCAGAAAGAGCGACCGGTTTTTGTGCGGCAGGTTTATGAAGAGATAGAAGAAGTCTTTTCGTTTGCATCGAACAAAGATAAACAGGAATATCTGCTGCGTATTTCCGCATTGCCGGAAAACCGTGTTTATAAAGAGGTGGAAGCGGCGGATCTCGCCACGTTTCTGAACTATCACAAAGCGAAAAAGATCACGCTGATTGCCGGCAGTGAAGCGATTGTCAAACAGCATGACGTACCGCTCGATCTGGAATACAAATGTGTCTGCGAACCCTGGATCATCAACCTTATTTCCGATACGGAACTGATTTTATCTCTAAATAAACCGCAGCGCAAAAAGCGTAAAAAACGTGCCGCGATTGTCCTGGACGATCTGAAAAACGGCGACTACGTCGTTCATGAAAACTACGGTATCGGTATATTCAAAGGCTTAACCAACACGAAAGTACTGGGTGTGACGCGCGATTTTGTAGAGATTGTCTATCAGGGAGAAGATAAACTGCTGCTGCCGGTCGAAAATCTCGATGTCATCGACCGCTATATCTCTGACAGCGGCAATCTCGCAGTGCTGGACAAACTGGGCAAATCCTCCTTCTCCAGACTCAAAGAGAAAGCGAAAGTCAAACTCTTTGAAATCGCCCGTGAAATTATTGAAATTGCGGCACAGCGGGAATTGACACAGGCACCGGTTATCAAAAGCGATGACGAAAACCTGCTGCTCTTTCAAAATGATGCCGGGTTTGAGTATACCGCCGATCAGAAGCGGGCGATTGCACAGATATTTGAAGATTTGCAAAGCGGTAACGTGATGGATATGCTGCTTAGCGGTGATGTCGGTTTCGGCAAGACGGAGGTGGCGATGAACGCCATCTTTGCTACGGTAAAAAGCGGTTATCAGGCGGCATTTATCGCCCCGACGACACTGCTGAGTACCCAGCACTACAAATCGCTCAAAGAGCGCTTCGACAGATACGGCATCAGCGTGGCAAAACTCAACCGCTTTACCACCGCGCGGGAGAAGTCAGATATTCTCAAAGGGCTCAAAGAGGGAACCATCGATGTCTGTGTCGGCACCCATTCACTCTTTGGTGTGGAATTTGCCAATCTCGGACTGCTGATACTTGATGAAGAGCATAAATTCGGCGTGAAACAGAAAGAGAAACTCAAACAGTTCAAGGAGAATATCCATGTTCTCTCCATGAGTGCCACCCCGATTCCGCGAAGTCTCAATATGGCACTCTCTTCGATCAAACAGTACTCCCAGCTGCTCACCCCGCCGCTGGATCGCGAAGATGTGCGTACCTTTGTCAAAGAGTATGACGACAGTCTGATCAAAGAGGTAATCTTACGGGAGCTGCGCCGAAAAGGACAGATTTTCTATATCCACAACCGTATCGCGTCGATCGAGTCGCGTAAAAAAGAGTTGCTGGAATTGATGCCCAAACTCCGCATTCTGGTACTGCACTCCAAAATACCGCCGGCAAAATCGGAAAAAGAGATGCTCGATTTCGAAGCGGGAAAATATGACTTGCTGCTCTCAACTTCGATCGTCGAATCAGGGATTCATATGCCCAATGTCAATACGATGATCGTCGAAGGTGCGGACAATTTCGGTATCGCCGATCTGCATCAGCTACGCGGCCGGGTAGGGCGAAGCAGCCGGCAGGGATACTGCTATTTCATCGTCGAAAACAAGGATCGTTTGACGGAACAGTCCCGAAAAAGGCTGATCGCACTGGAGTCCAACTCTTTTCTGGGAAGCGGATCGGTGCTTGCCTATCATGATCTTGAGATACGCGGCGGCGGAAACCTGGTCGGAGAAGCGCAGAGCGGGCATATCAAAAATATCGGTTACTCACTCTATCTCAAAATGCTCGAAGATGCACTCAACACACTCATGAACCAGCAGAAAACAGCCAAAAAAGAGGTCGAAATCAAACTCTCCGTCAGCGCTTACCTGAACAGCGATATCATCGCCGAAGACAGGATACGGCTGGAACTCTACCGCCGTCTGAGCCGCTGTGAAACCCCGAAAGAAGTGTATGAGATTGAAGAGGAGATGATCGACCGTTTCGGCAAACTCGACACAATGACCAAACAGTTTCTGGAGATTATCGTCATCAAAATTATGGCACTGCACAGCGGCATAGAACGTATCAGCAGTTATGAACAGAATATTACCGTTGAGTTTGAAACAGGGGAGAAAGAGTACCTGACCGCCTCTTCCAAAGATGACGACGATATCATCGCTGAGACACTGGCATACCTGAGAAAGAAAAGTGCAGTTTAGAAAAAAAGAGCGTCTCTACGTCTCCGATCTGGTCGATGAACCGGCAGTGACATACCCTGCGTGGTATGTACTCTCTGCACCGATGCTTAAAAACGAATTTCTTCATGACGTGCTCATTGCTCTGCACACCTGTACATTTACACACTATGAAACACCCCTGTCTTACGAAGCAATTTTTGAGGCAATGTCACAAGGACGTTTTGCGATTTACAAGGAACGGTATATTGTGGGATATTTTGGAGGAAAAATGATGTATCTGGAGTCGCAGGGATGGAAGAGCATGACTGTTACACAGGAGATATTTCTCCTGCATAACTGGTTGATTTAAATTTTTTTTACAAGCCTAAGGCACGCAGTGATTCTTTAGTCATACCACCGACAGCAAGATGATTCGCTTTTTGGAATTTATGCAGTGCCGCTCTGGTTCTGGGACCATAGATACCGTCAATCGGTCCAGGGTTGAATCCTCTCTCTTTCAGTGCTTCCTGTACATTTTGCACAAGATTTCCTGTCATATGCGATTTACAGACAACCGGTACCCATTTCAGGATAGGATCGGCAACTTTCACCTTTTTTGTAACTGTTTTGTAGACCGGTGGAATAGGGATCTTTTTCACTGTCGCAGGCTGTACCAGCTCTTTAACTTTGATGATTTTGTATTTTGCCGGAATAACTACTGTTTTGGTGACGGCAGGTGTTTCGACCACTCTTTTGGTGACTGTTTTGTATCTTGCCGGAATCGGAATGGTTTTTGTCTGCGCAGGTTTAACCAGTACTCTTTTTGTTACTGTTTTATAAACAGGCGGTACGTTGACCAGACATAAAATTTCACCGGTTTTTCCGTCAAGTCTCTCTACCGGACCGCGTCCTCTTTTCCACTCTGTGTGTGCCGGAGCAACCAGGATTTTTTCTGTAACGGTTTTATATACCGGTGGGACAGTGACGATTTTTTCACCGGGTTCACTGACCAGAATTTTTTCCGTAACTGTTTTGTATTTTGGCGGAACAGTGACAATTTTCTCTGTCGCCTCTTTGACAAGTACTTTTTTCGCTACCCATTTGTATTTCGCCGGAACAACGACAATTTTTTCTCCCGGTTCTTTGACCAGTACTTTCTGTTTTTCTACTTCATACTTTTCCGGTACCAGTACACGTGCGTAACAGTGACCCGGTGTCGCATTTGGCGGATAGAGTGAGCTTTCGGCAGGAACCGTTACCTCTTTGACAATCGTTTTACCCTGTCTTGCTCTTGCTTCAGCTATGGCCACCTGCAGTTGTTTAATCTGCATATCTTTCAGATCAAGTTTGTGTGAAGCAGCTTTTTTGACAGGAACAGCGGTTTCGCAGCTGCGCTTTTCGGCACAACCGCTGATAGCGACCGCTACCGCTACTGAGAGCAGAAACGGCAATTGTTTGCGGGAATTGAAACTCATTTTTTCTCCTTTTCATAGTATTCAATAGTTTACATTATTTCATAAACGGTGTTAGCATTCTATAATTTTTGTTTATTATAGAAGAGCTTTCAGTTCAGCTTAATAAAGCCTTTACGACATTGCTGACACTTTTGCCGTCAGCCGTCGAACCAACCTTTGCCATCACCTCTTTGATGACACGACCCATATCTTTCATGCCGGAAGCGCCGGTATCTGCGATCACCTCCGTAACGATAGCTTTCAACTCCTCTTCGGGGAGCTGTCTGGGAAGATACGATTTCAACAGTGCAGCCTCTTTTTCCTCTTTTTCATAAAGATCGGGACGCTCCGCTTCACGGTACTGTTTCGCTGCATCTTCACGCTGTTTGACCGATTTTTGAATGATTTTGAAAATATCATCATCACTCAGTTCCCGGCGTTCATCGACTTCGACCTGTTTGAGTGCACTCATCAGAAAGCGGATCGTTTCACGTTTGAAAATATCTTTCGCTTTCATCGCATCTTTAAGATCTTGCTGTAATTTTGCTTTTATTTGACTCATGAACCCATCCTGGAATGTTATTTGCTTCATTTTAGCATAATTTATGTTTAGGATACTTCATGAAAGTACAAATAGTACTTATTTTGTCAATTTTACTTATCTTCACTGCCGGTTGTACGTCACATCAGGTTGAACCGGCTTTAAATATGACGCCGCCGAAATATGTACAAAGCAACTCAGTGGGAAACTGTGAAATAGCAAAACCGCAGGTGAAGGAGGGGAGTCTTTTTGGAAAAGGCAGCAACCCGCTTTTCGCAGATAAAAAAGCGATGCATATTAACGATACCGTCACTGTGGTGATTGATGAACGCGCTTTCCAATCTTCACAGGGTGATAAAAAACTGACGGATACGGCAGTCACCAATTTAGGCGGCGGTATTTTTGGAGGTACGAGTGCGGGACTGGGAAAATCGCTCGGCAAAGGGATCAACGGCTTGACCGACATCGGTTTCCGCAGCAACTCCAACAACAATTTCTCCGCATCCGGAACGCAGTCTCGCAATGAAAAATTTAAGGCAACGATCACCGCAAGGGTCGTGCGTATACTCAACAACGGCAACTATTTCATCGCCGGAAGCCGTGAACTGCTGCTCAACGGCACCAAACAGATCGTTAAAATCACCGGTGTCATACGCCCCTATGATATCGATCAGGCAAATACGATCAACTCCAAATATATCGCCGATGCAAAGATATTTTACGAAACGGAAGGGGATATCCGCGAATCGACACGTAAGCCGTGGGGATCAAGGATGCTGGAGAGTGTCTGGCCTTTTTAATCCGTGTAATATCTGAGGAATATTTCATTTTGAAATATTCCTCTTCTTTTTATCGATCTTTCGTTATCATAACCCTATGGATATTTTTTCTTTTTTGCTCCGCTTTTTAGCCGCGT
>JALWRO010000122.1 GCA_027080605.1 Campylobacterales bacterium | reverse complement strand
TTGCAGCGGCAGGACAACGGAGTGGTACTGGTTGTATTTCGTACGCAAAATGCCGCCAATATATTTGAGTCCTGGCATGAGGTGCATGAAGCGTTTCATGTAGCGTCGCATTTCCGCTACCGAACTCCATCGCTGAAAAGCGAACATGGTGGTAAAAATCAGCCAGAAGTTGGTAGTGAAAAAGTCCAGGTCGAACCACTCTTCGATGCGCTTGTTATCGAGTGCGGCTTCCGGTGTAAAGAGCAGTTCCATCAGTTTGATTTGCTGTGAAAGCGGAATACCGTAGGAGGAGAGATCGACTTTTTTCCCTTCTCTGAGCAGTCTCGCCTGTGCATGCGAAACAAAGCGGGAGTTAAATTCCATCGTCTCATCTTTGACACTGATGTCGGGATTGTCGTAAGAGGGAATATCCGAGAGCAGATTCCAGTAGCAGCGATACTCTTTTTCATGCATCCGTCCGCCGCGGATGAGATAACCGTTTTGCGGATTGCCGGAACCGTCCAGCGCACCGCCGGTAACATTGTCCTGCTCCAGAATGGTGATATGCTCCGGATTCACTCCGGCATCACGAATAAGATAAAAGGCACTTGCCAGAGAAGCGATACCGCTTCCCACCAGATAGACTTTACTGTTTTCTGTTACTTTGCGTTTCATGCGTGCCTCCTGTGAAAATGGCTTTTGACATGATACACCTTTTTGACTTCACGGCTATCAAGCATTAAATAAGACCTATTAACTCCTAATTAAGCCGGAAAGGTGTATCATTTTCTAAAATTATAAAAATCATAACAAAGGATTCGTCATGACCTTTTTGGATGAAGATATCTATGAAGCGGTCAAATATCACCTTCCCAAAGTCAAAGAGTATGTTCTTTCCCATGGTGGAGATATCAAACTTTTATGTGTGAAAAACGGTACGGTGTATATCGAGCTGACCGGTACGTGTCACGGTTGTTCGATGAGTCTGATGACAACGAAGATGGTTGTGCAAAAGAGATTGCGTGAGCTGATTCACCCGGAACTCAATGTCGTCAATGTGGATGGAACACCGGAAAATGTCCCTCCTGAGGATTGTTATAAACCGGAATCGGAAACATCTCATGAAGAGAAGGAAGAGAAAAAAGGGATGGGTCAGAAGCTGAAGAAGATTTTGTCGATGTGAAGGGAAAAGTTATCTTTTCCCAAAAAGCTTTTTCAGACATTCGCGTTTAAAAGTCACCATAGGTACCTCTTTTTTGTACCTCTCATATGCCTTGCCAAATTTCCTGTGCACCTCCATCTCTTCGAAAATCAGTACCATGATGACGATAAAGAGCATTTCGATCGGTGCGACGAGGGTAATGAATGTCGGACTGCCGAGCAAAAAGGCAACGCCCAGAGGCAGCAACGTCAGACCGAAGAGCATTGGATGGCGCATGCAGCTGTAGATGCCGGTCGTTACCAGCTTGTTCGTCTCCAGACGCGGGATATTGCCGACTCTTCCCTGTGCCAGTTCTCTGCCGCCGTTACCGGCTGCACGAAACGCCAGTA
>JALWRO010000121.1 GCA_027080605.1 Campylobacterales bacterium | reverse complement strand
CTTCAGGGGGTCATGCCGATGCAGCCGGAAACAGTCATACGTGTTGACAAAAAGCCACAGCCTTTTTTTGAACAGTATGAGAAAAACGGAAAACGGTATATTACGATTTTTTATCCGTATAACAAAGAGCGTTCGAGTTTTATCAAACTGGAACGGGATATATCCGGTACGGAAAAGCTGCTGACAAAAATCAAGCACAGTATTATCATCGCCAATCTTTTGACACTGCTGTTGATTCTCGGGTATGCGATGTTCCTTTCTGAAACACTGCTCTATCCTGTGAAGTCGATCAACCGTAAACTTGCCAGACTCAATGAAAATTTTCTGGACAAGATCGATACGGAAAATTTGCCTGATGAATACCGTTCGCTGGGAGAGAGTGTCAACAAGCTGATAGAGCGGATTCAAAATTTTGTGAAATATCAGAAAGAGTTGTTTATCGGTACGGCACATGAGTTAAAAACTCCGCTGGCTGTCATGAAGACCAAAAACGAAGTGACGCTGATCAAAGACAGGAATGTCGACGACTACAAAGAGACGTTACGTATCAATAACAAAACGATCGATGAAATGAATTCAATGATCGGTTCTATCCTCGATGTCGGAAGGCAGGAAGGGGCGCAGTTTGACAAACCTGTGGAAGTGGATCTGGTACAGTTTATCAAAGACAAGGCAAAAGATTTTCAGTTGATTGCCAAAAACAAGCAGAAAACAGTCAAAACTGATCTGGAGCCGGACCAATACTGCATTATCACGCAGCCCTCGTTGCTGACACATATTTTGCAAAATTTTGTACAAAATGCACTGAAGTTCACACCCGAAGGTGGAACCGTTTTAATCAAAACTAGGTTAATCGGAGATGATTTTAAGATAGATGTGATCGATGAAGGACCCGGCATTGATGAAAGCGTGGATCTGTTTGCACCCTTCAAAAGGCTCGGCAACAAAAGCGGAGCCGGACTTGGACTTTTTCTCGCAAAGGGAGCTGCGGACGCGATTGGTGCAAAGCTTGGCATTAAAAACAGGAAGGATGGTAAGACGGGGGCAGTGGCTACGGCGATTATTAGCTCTAAAAATTACTGTCCGATGGGTGAATCACCGGAAAATAAAAAACGCGGCATCTTCGGTGTCCTGAGAAGAGAATATTAGAGGAGCCCTTCAATGGCACTGAAGATCATAGATGAGTGTATCGCGTGCGATGCATGTGTCGAAGCGTGTCCCAGCGGTGCCATAGAAGGTGCCGACCCTATCTATATTATCACATCGTCACTCTGTACCGAATGTGTAGGCTATAAAGAGGACGCAAAACCTTCGTGTATGCCGGTTTGTCCTGTAGACGCGATTATTTACGATGAAGCGTGTGTGGAAACACCGGAACAACTACTAGAAAAATACAAAAGAAACAACTCCTGATGGCAAAAAGAACAACCATAATCGATATCGGTTCCAACTCTATGACACTTGTAATTTACGAGAAAAGTTCGCGTTTTGCGTTTCACCTGATCGAAAAAGTGCGCAGCAGTGTGCGAATAGGGGAAAATGCTTACGGTG
>JALWRO010000120.1 GCA_027080605.1 Campylobacterales bacterium | reverse complement strand
GTTTTCACCTATCTGAAAAGCCATCAGCGAACCGTCGGTCATATCGGCGGCATACTGCCTGATCAGCGATCGTGTCGGGGCTACATTGGTGTTGAGTATCACGGTTTGTGTGTTTTGTCCGCTTTTGAGCGTATTACCGTGCGAGCTTATCAGAACGATTCCATATTCGTCGAGGTGTTTGAATAGATCCAGATCGCCGCTGTCCTGACGCTGATAGACTTTTTTGATGTCAAAACTGCCGTCCGCTTCCAAAAGATCGACAATCTCAGGAACATCATCCCGATCACCCCACTCCCAGTACTGCAAAGCCAAAGCCAGAACTTTTTTATTTGGCAGGGTGATGTTGTTTAACGCTCTTAAATTTCTCTTTTTAGCCAAAATACGCGGTGTATCCGCAACGGCGCCGCCTTTGATATGTTTACTGTCAGGCAACTTATGCAACCCGCCGACCATACCGTTGGTATAAAAGATATCGATATTTCCCGTATCGGCATCGAAATGGACTTGTCGCACTGATTTCAACTGTTCAATCTTCTCTGCCATCGCCCGCAGCTCCTGCTTGTTGTCGGTAGCATAAAAATCCTTTGCGATAGCATCTTGCAACTGGATGTTTTTATCGATCACCTCAACATCGACAGACTTCGTACCCAAAGAGGGATGACCCTCCTCTTGCCCACCACCGCCGCATCCGACCAATCCTGCCAACACTATGGTCAGTATCACACTTTTCCAGAACATACCGCCTCCTTTTTGTTAAAAGTTATCGTAAATTGTACCGTGGAGAAATTGGATTTGTTGGATTTTGGAGAGAAATTATTGTCTTTCACAATGTATCGAACCTTTCCACCATCTGCTATGGACTCCTGAATATCCCATGTTTTGACAAGAGTTTTTAGCATAAGACAATCCAGCATTATTTGCTTCTGACTCACTCGGAGCAGAAATTATTACAGTATATTCATGCATATTTTCATGCCCAAAGCCTGTCGTACCACCAAAAGTAAAACACATATATGTACATTTATAAGTATTACTGGTCGGGTTTTTGCTTTTTGATGAGTGAGTAACAGGCGGTTGTACAGCAGCCCCTGAATATCTGCCGTCTCCTATCAGTTTTTTCAAAGTTCTTTTAACTGCATTGCGCTGCCCTTCAATCACTTTTTCAAAATTTTTATCCGCTTTTTTTTCGACATCTTTGTATAAACTCTCATCTATGCTAAATGACATATCCGCAGACAGATACGCTGTAACAAACAGTAATAATATTTTATTCATAAGAGATCTCCAGTGGGAAAATTTCAATTTTCATATCTGTGTTTTTTAGTTTCACATGTGCACCCAAAGCCCCCACTTGTACTGAAGGATTTATTTCAACATTGACATTAATTGTATCTGTATAATGATTTTTTCGAGTTAAATGAAACGTACCATAGTATCTCCCACCAATCATTCTATATTTTTGACGCAACATTTCCAAAAAAGAAACAAATTTGTTTTTTGTATCCGGTTTTTGCACATAAGAGTATATGATTTCAACTTTCACATCATATTTCTCATATTTTAAATCAGATACATTTTTGGGACGCAGCCTGAAAGTGAAATTGACATTTTGTGTACTTACACTTAAATCAGAAAAGTTTGATAAGGTTGTAATACCTCCGCTAAGTGTAAAAACTTCACTTTTACCTCTTGACGCATTTACCTTTTCCACTATAAAAAGTTCAGGAAAAAGTCTTTCTGCTTCTTCTTTCTTTTTCTGTGCCAGGATTTGTTGTTGTCTTTGTGCTTCAGCTCTTTTAAGCCTGGTTATCTCTCTTATCTCTTCTTGTTTGGCTAATACGATATGTCTGGCACTATCTGTATTTATATTTGCCGTCCGGAGTTTATCGAGTAAACTTGAAACATAATCATAGTTAATATCTGTAGATGACAGATTATCGATCTTTTCCAAAACTAACGAATAGAAAGATGCATAACCAAGAAACTCTTGTGCAGGTTTGGAAACAGAGATATAAGAGCTTGCACTTTTATCTGAAATAGAAGCCACTAGTCTGTTTAGCTCCTGTGCCACACTAGCAGGGACAGGCTCTATACTTACGATTATCTCATCGCTATTTTCTAAAAAAGTAATTTTATGTTGAAATGATCTATCTACAGCTCTGTTTGACTTTATGTCAGTTTTAATAAATCCTCTTCTCTTCATCAGTCCTGAGAAATCTGATTTGACCGGGTCTCCACTTGTCACTTTTTTACAAGTTCGTGCATTATAGACAGTTGAGATAGTACCGTATCTTGGATCACCACCATCAACAATCAAAAAACCCTCATTATCTTTGATATAAAATGATGCACCCTTATACCCTGTCTCTTTTTCAAATTTACAACTGTTGTCGTTAAGCTTTTCACCGTCATCCCATGCAAATAATGTATAAGGTACGATTGATAAAATCATACACAATATAAAGTGACTTTTTTTATGATGCATCATTCCCTCCTAATATTTCATACCAAATAAAATACTGCCGACCGTATCTTTACTTGTATCAAATTCTGAAACAACATCTATCTGCTCAATTTCAACTCTGACAAAATAGATATCATGAGTGCCGCTTTGGTATTCTATGTATGTACCCAAGCCGTTTTCCAAATCGTGTTTTTCGATACCGGCTGACTTTAAATCATCTGTTTGTACTTCGTCAATATAAAGCGCTTTAGATACACCGACGGAAAGAGCCTTTTGCGTTTCACCAAAACGAAAAACCAAACCACCATATACTGTGGCTTGTTTAAGTCCGGCATAATAAGTTTGTTTACCTGAATCACTTGACGAAATGCTTGCCCCTGTATTGTATTTACCGCTTAGACCAACTTCAATATCAAAAAAGTTTTGAACAGGATTAAAAAGAGCATACACGCCACCTTCCAGTAAAAGCCCTTGTATTTTTGTATCTCCTTCACCGCCTATTCTCCCCTGATAACCTGCTCCAAAAAAGAAACCTCCCCGAAATCTTGCCGCAACTGAACCAGTTGCACTCTCTTTTAACGCATCTTCTATAGAGCTACCGGCACACAATGGCTGGGAAGCCAGCAGTGTTACACAACAAAGAGCACCTGTTATAAATTTTTTCATATCATTCTCCTCTTTTGAGTTATTGTGTTAATTGTACTATTGTCAAATTGGAAAAGTTGGATTTCCCTTTTAAAAGTAAAAATTTATAACACAGTACTTAGATTGTTTTATACTCCCAAACCGAAGCAATGGGAGTGAGAAGATTATGTATCGCTATCTGCAACCGACGTAAACTTTGGCACCAAAATAATCGCTAAAAATACCGGTGCGAGTACTGTAAGAAGAACCGGGTTGATCAAAAATCCACTCAAACTTCGATCGATATCACCGCTCCTCTTATGTACAAAATCGAGTATACGCTGTCTGCTTTTTTCTACCAGTTGGCTAAACCAATCCAGTGGTATAAGAACAAAAAAGAGAAATCCTACTATGATCAAAACCAGAGAGTATCCCGTTGCAATAACAGCTACAAAAGGCTTCATGAACATTGGTACTTTGAGAATATAACCAAAAAGTCTATTGACACATCGCTTTATAATCCAATATATTTCACGAAACAAACCCGTTCCATCCATTATTCCGGAAAGTTCATCCGCAACAAAATTGACGGCAACATTACTCGAAAACTTCGGTATGAACAGCGAAAGTAAAAAAACCGGTGCAACCAATACAAGTGCCACGGGACTCAGTAAAAATGAGAGAAAAGAGTTATCCACCTGCCAACTCAAACGCTCCATCGTGCCGAGAAGCATTTCTCGTACAGCATCTACAATGCTTCCTATCCAATCAAAAACGACCAACAAACGAAAAATCAAACCCACCGCATACAGCACCACGGCATCCACTAAGGCAATAACCAATACAAACGGCTTCAAAAGAAAACCTGCTCTTGAGATATAAGAGAACCCGTTTTTCGCCGATTCCCAGTACGCCCTGCTTAAACTTAAAAATATCCACTCTTTCATATCTAAAACCTCCTTTTTATTGTATTGACAGTTTAGGAGTTTTAGATTGGATTTGTTGGATTTAACACCAAAAAGCTATATTTTCTTCCCAAGAAAACACACCATCTCACGATATATGACTATCGCTTCCTCATATCGTTTTTGTTCTATCAAAATAATGGACTGAATAATGTACTTTTGCATCAACAGTTGTGCTATCTTTTTTCTGTCTTCATGAGAATTCAGTTTATCCGCCAGCCTGGGTGAGAGTCGATAGTACTCTTCTATCATATCAGGATGTCTCGTTTGCAGATAAGTATCGCGAAAAGATCTTAGTGCTTCAAGCTCATCACAATCATCCGCCTTACCTAAAATCTGGCAGGTCGCGGTTGTCAAGAAACACCCTTTTTTCTTTTCAACACAGCCGTAATCTTCCACAAAATCATAACAACGTTCTCTATAGGGTATATCACCGTGCAACGCACATGTCACCGTTCCATCAGAATACTTTTTTTTACAGTGTGCACAATGATTTGTCATACTCATATAACACTCTGCATAATCGTTTGGTTCAAAATCCGAACATGTACTTTTCATGTGTACATTTCCAAGTACACTACATGAAACCGTACACCCTTCATGAACTCTGTAATGTTCACAACACAAACACTTTGCTAAACTTCCCATCTTTTCCTCCTGCATATTAAATTTTGTACAGTATTTTTTACTGCTGAAAATATGATAACTTTTTGAAATTGGATTTGTTGGATTATTTAAGAGAGATTCGTGGGATTTTGTCTATCTTTTACATCCAAAATAAGTACAGAACATATCGTGGTATTTATTATATGAAGGCTGGTTCAAGGTACCATATTTTTTTATGATTGACTCTTTTGAGACTACAAAAGTTTTTCTGACCATCAGCTTTGAAGGTACGGGAAATTCCCCTTCCATAAAATTGTCATTATTGATCAATGCTTCATCACTATAGAGTTTTTTGATTTTTTTAAGTCACTGAAATAAAACTTACACAAAACAACTTCACCCTCCGTTATTTCCATATTTCATCCTCTTCACTCTCTTTCCACTCTTCGATAAGATTTGCCGTGTAATTAGAATAAGCCTTTACATCTGAGTCGGATTTAGTACTTTTAGAGCCTGTTTTATTTATATCCTCTACTATTTTAACCTCATTTTTAGGAAGGTGTTGTAAAAAGTAGATCACTTTCTCAAAAACACTGTCTTCTATCTCTAGTCTTATACTATGCATCCAGACTCCTCCATCTTTTTTTCAAAAAGATTATACCAAGATTTTTCATTTTGAGCTACACAGGGTAGATGAAACACTCCCCTTGCAACTTGCATACAATTCTCTGCACTATTTCGGCTTGACCGTTAAGCCAAGCCAAAACTTAAGGAGTGGAATGAAGAATAACAACAAATCAAAAAAATCTGCTGCTATTGAAATTTTATCTGCTTTATTTTGGATTTGTTGGATTAAAACAACAAATCACGACAATGTTGAATTACCGCTAAAAAGAGTTGATTTTCCCATCGTTTCTCTTCACTGATCGATGCATCGTACGCCTTATCCAGATAGTCTATTTGCGCCATTTGCATCTCATAGTCACTCCACCCCGGAAATATCTCTTCACACTCTTCTACAGTCAAACTTTCTACTATCGCCATATCTTGCTGATGTCTTTGCTCTTCTGTAACATATTGGGAAGAGCCACCTCCATGATAACCGTTGTCCTCCTCCGGTTCACTGAGATTTTCCAATCCCTGAAGACCATCATACATCCCCTGATTGTAGAGATCGATGTAAGACTGTCCCAAAACTCCGTAAAAGGTCTGGTAGCATGCCGTAGCCAAAGGTATATTGCTTCCTTTTGTCACTTCCTGAGCCCACTGTGCCTGCGTAAAACCGTCGTACAGTTCATGACATCTTTCCACTGTCAAATGTTCTCTTTTGGGAGGGTTTTTTACACTATAGTCAAACGCTTCCACGACACCGTTCAGCCATCCTGCTTCTATGGCTGCACGTGCGGCACGGTCAAGCGGGTAGTTTGTCGTTTCCAAAATACTCATGACGTGTTGACAAGCATCGATACTTTTCATCACAGGTTCTGCCGGTGCATAGGTATCGATGAGATCAGAATAGAGATTGCTCCAGTCATGAGATGTCAGTTTGGGACAGTCGCTGGCATTGAGTACGGATTTTTTGTTTTCATAGATATAGTTTACCAGACCGTTTGCCGAAAGTTTGACCGTATCACTGTTTTGACGTGCACTTGATCCGTTTGTTTTATAACCTCCTGCTTTAGAATCACTGACACCGCATCCTCCCAGTAACGCTGCGAATAGTCCCAGGGTAATGTATAGTTTTTTATGTTGCATCTTTTGCCTCCTTCATTTATATAAATAATATTGTAAGAAAAATTTATTGGATTTGTTGGATTTAAAATAAAAAATGACAAATC
>JALWRO010000119.1:2305-6560 GCA_027080605.1 Campylobacterales bacterium | reverse complement strand
GATTATTGCACAGAATAGTAAAGATTTGACCTATGCGAAGGAGAACAATCTCTCCTCGGCGATGATAGACCGTTTGATTTTGGATGAGAATCGGATCGGTGCGATGGCAAATTCAATCCGTGAAATTGCCGCGCTCAAGGAGCCTGTGGGCAGGGTGCTGGACGGCTGGCAGGTGGAGAGCGGGCTCAATATTCAGAAAGTCTCCATCCCTATCGGGGTGATCGGGATTATCTATGAGTCTCGTCCGAATGTTACTTCCGATACAGCGGCGCTCTGTTTCAAAAGCTCCAATGTCTGTGTGCTCAAAGGTGGTAAAGAGGCGCAGCACTCCAATCAGATTATTGCCGATGTGCTGCAAAGTGTGCTGGTCTCCAATGATCTTCCCAGAGAGATCATCTCACTGCTTCCGGATGCGAGCAGGGAAGGGGTCGCCAAACTGATTAAAATGGACAAATATGTCGATCTGATTATTCCCAGAGGCGGTGAGGGACTCATCCGTTATGTGAGTGAAAATGCTACGGTACCGGTTATCAAGCATGACAAAGGATTATGTCATGTCTATATCGATGAAGATGCGTGTATCGATAAAGCATTGAAGATTGTGGTAAATGCGAAATGCCGTCGTACGGGGATCTGCAACACGATGGAAACACTGCTGGTTGATGGCAATATTGCTCCGCTGATACTACCTGAAATTCAAAAAGCGTATGCCGATTACGGAACGGAGCTTCGCGGATGTGAGAGAACGCGCAGTTACATTGAGGTTGGCGAAGCGACGGAGGAGGATTTCGATACCGAATATCTGGACAATATTCTCTCCGTCAAAGTGGTGGACGGTGTAGAGGGGGCGATTGCCCATATTGCCCGTTACGGGTCTGGGCACTCCGAGTCAATTGTGACGGAAAACTATACTACCGGTGAGAAGTTCATGAACGCCGTGGACGCGGCGTGTGTCTACATTAACGCTTCGACACAGTTTACCGACGGGGGCGAATTCGGTTTCGGGGCGGAAGTGGGGATCAGTACCAATAAACTCCATGCCAGAGGCCCGATGGGAATCAACGACTTGACCACGTACAAATATAAGATCTACGGCAACGGACAGACCAGAGCCTGATGGAAAACGTTTTAGAGATTGAAAATCTCACTTTTTACTATACCAAAGGGCGTGTACTCTATAAGGATTTCTCCCTGAGTCTGAAAAAGGGGGAAGTCGTAACGATTGTCGGGGAGAGTGGGAGTGGCAAGAGTACGCTGTTTGAGCTGATAACCGGAGAACTCAAGCCGGTAGAGGGGACGATTAAAGCGGCAAAATTTGCCCAGATTTTCCAGGACCCCTACAGCTCTTTTCATCCCAGCTATAACATTCTTTCTCAGATAGAAGAGGTTGCGTCACTGGAAGGACTTCATGAATATCTCAAAACACTCGATCTTGACCGAAATCTTCTCGACCAGAAACCGCACAAACTCAGCGGTGGACAACTCCAGCGCTGTTCTATTTTACGCGCTCTGTTGCAAAAGCCTGATCTGATACTTGCCGACGAACCCACCTCTGCACTTGACAATGTGGTGCAACTGGATGTCATGAAGCTTTTGATGCACTTTCTTGACAAAGTGGGGATTCTCATGATCACCCACGACGAAGACCTTGCGAAGTGGGCGAGTGATAAAATTGTACGGATAGGAAGTGCTTCGGCACAGATTACTGCCAGCTGATTTGTCGATATGTCACCACTTCCATCCATGGACCGTTTGGGACATCACTTGCATCAATAAATTGCCAGTTCATCTTCGCCTGATTGTCCATATTTCGGGTGTCATAACCTAAATAGATCCAGACAGCGGGAGAGAGATCCAGTCCCGCGTGGTTGTTGTCTCTGTTTTTGGGAGCGGCGGTGCCAAACACGTAGTCAATATCGTCATACTCGAACGGTCCCGCATCTTCCCACTGGGCATAGGCTGTTTTGCCGTTTGCTTCGATTTTGATCCAGCGATTTTTGACCATGGACTCCTCTTCCATCCATGTTTTCTCACCTGCCCAGGGAATCACTTTGAAAGTATCTTCCCGTCTGTTACCGTTGTCGTCGAAGTCACTGTAGGGGAGGGCAAAGTAGAATGGATTCTCTTTGGGTGTGAAAGTCGGGAAAAGGGTGGTTCTCTCAGGTGTATCTATCCCGCCGTAATGTTTAAGCCACGTGTCGTCCCAGGCACTCTCGACATTGGTAATCTGGTGATTGTCCGGACTCTCATCTTCGCCGACCCAAAAGAGAGTCGCAGTGATATTTTTATGAAGTGTGTATTTCGCAGATGCAGGCGTTGTCTGATTGAGTTCCTGAACTGTGGTGTTGGTATCACTTGTATTGGAAACACTCTTTGGTGGTATTGTCGTCTGGTTATTCTCCTCTTTCGGTAAAGTGCTATTGCTTTCTCCCAGCGGCGTGATCGGTTTGTTTGCAACGGGCGTGTTTACGGTGGTGTTTGTATCTGTTTTATGGTTTGAACTGCAGCCTGTAAAAAGCAGCAAGGCGATGAAAACTGACATAATTTTGATATTTTTGGAGGAAGGCATGGTATTATCCTGATTTTTATATTAAATATTAAACTAATAATATAAAAACAAGAATTAATAAATAGTTAAAATATTAAATATTTAAATAAAAATAGAAATTTTATTTATAATATTAGATAACTTTATGAGAGTGAAAATGGTATTCTGTTAAAAAGAGGGGTTGGACTGAAGTCCAACTTCCGGGGAATGGGTGGTATTAAGAGAGTGGATAGGTAATGGTATAGAGGAGAGTTGCTACTCTTTTAAACGTCGTATTTTCGCACCGAGTTGCTGCAGTTTCTCTTCGAGTTTGACATAACCGCGGTCGAGGTGGTAGATGCGGTGTACTTTGGTGACGCCGTTGGCGATCAGTCCGGCAAGTACGAGGGCGGAGCTGGCGCGAAGGTCTGTTGCCATGACATCTGCGCCGTAGAGTTTGGCTTCTCCTTCGACGGTGGCGATATGGTTGTTAAGGGTAATGTTCGCACCCATACGGTTGAGTTCGCTGACATGCATGAAACGGTTTTCAAAAAGACGCTCTTCGATGGTACTTGTCCCTTCCGCGATCAGCGAGAGTGCCATAAACTGCGCCTGCATGTCGGTGGGAAAACCGGGATATTCCGTCGTGGAGATTTTCAGCGCTTTGATGCGTGAAGCGGGTTTGATGGTGATGCGCTCTTTTTCAATGGTGAAGTCGTATCCCATCTCCTGCAGTTTCAGGATAATCGAGACCAGATGGGCGTGGTTGACGTTTTCAAGGGTGATGGCGGAGTTGGTAATAGCTCCGGCACACAGATAGGTACCCGCTTCGATACGGTCGGGAATGACACTGAAACCGGGCATATCCAGCAGTGCCCGGTCACTGCCGTGAATGACCAGTTCATCGCTGCCGATACCTTCGATCTCTACGCCTGAGTCACGTAACACTTCACACAACTGCACCACTTCCGGCTCTTTGGCGGCATTGATGATGTGTGTTTCTCCTTTTGCGAGCGCCGCAGCCATGACGATATTTTCTGTACCTGTCACGGTAATTTTGTCAAAGACAATCGTTGCACCCTGCAATCCGTTCGGCGCCGTGGCGATGACATACCCCTGTTTGATTTCGATGTGTGCACCCATCATCTCCAGTGCTTTAAGATGCAGATCGATCGGACGCTGCCCGATAGCGCAGCCGCCCGGAAGTGAAACTTCACAGATATCGAAACGCGCCAGCAGTGGTCCCAGCGTCAGAATCGACGCACGCATCTTGCGGACAATGTCATATTTTGCCGTCGTGTTGTCGATGGTGGTTGCGTCTATCGTTGCACGCTTCTCTTCAAATGTATAGGTTGCTCCGAGATTTTCCAGCAGTTTGAGCATGGTAAAGATGTCGTTAACCGGTGGTAGGTTGTCAATCGTGACGGGATGTTTTGCCAGAATCGTCGCGGCGATCAGGGGCAGAGCGGCGTTTTTAGCGCCGTCGATGGTTACGGTACCACTGAGTCTGTTACCGCCTTCTATCTCTAAATAGTCCAAATGGTTTCCTTATTGTTTGATTTGTACATAAAAACTTTACCTATTATAGCAGATTTCGGTTAGAAAATCAGCCCAGCAGGAAAAGTGCTATCTCATCGCTGAGAAAAAAATCGGGATTGTGCAGTCTGGTTTCATGAAGTATCAGTTTTCCTTCGTTACAAAGAAGCTGGGCGCTTTGTTGTTCTTCAT
>JALWRO010000119.1:0-2295 GCA_027080605.1 Campylobacterales bacterium | reverse complement strand
AACGAAGTCCCAGCAGTATTTTTTCACTTTTGATCGCTTCGCTATCGAGAGGCTCCTCGCTGATTTGCAGGGGATCGGCGATATAGTTTTCTACTAACGAAACAGGGTAAAAGCGTCTGTCCTTCATGAAACCCACCGCACCGCTGCCGATTCCGATGTAGTCTTTATATTGCCAGTATCCCAGATTGTGTCGGGATCGGCAGGTTCCGAAATTGGAGATTTCATACTGTGTAAAGCCTCGTGACCGTATTTGTGTGGTAAACCACCGGGCGATATCTTCATCATCCCGGCCCACTTCAGGTGTCTGGAAAAATGCCGTTCCCTCTTCGATTGTCAGTGCGTAAGCGCTGAGGTGGTTGATTGGGAGGGAAAAGGCAGTGTCGAGATCCTCTTCGAGCACTGTTTTGGTATCGTCAGCGGTGCCGTAGATGAGATCGATGGAGATATTTTCAAATCCAACTTTCGCAGCGGTATGCGGTGCCGCAATCGCCTCTTTGGCATGGTGGTTTCTGCCCAGTAGTTTCAGTTTTTCTTCATGAAAACTCTGTACACCGAAACTGACACGATTGACACCGAGGTTGTGCATTCCTTTCAGCCACTTTTCGGTGGCAGAATTGGGATTGGCTTCAGTCGTGATTTCGGCATTTTGGGCAAGAAAAGGGGTGACTTGTTCAAAAAAAGGGGCGAAAAGTTCCGGTGCAACGGTAGAAGGTGTACCGCCACCGATAAAGAGTGTTTCGATACTCCCCGGTGTCGCACCGAAGCGTTTCAGCTCAAAATCAAGCTGTCTCAAAACTGCCTGCATATAGTCATTTCTGAGTCTGTGTTTATCGACGTATGAGTTAAATGCGCAGTAGTGGCACTTGCTGTCGCAAAAGGGGATGTGGAGGTATAAAAGCAGCTTTAACCTTTTTTGAAATTTTTTTTAGATAGTATATCATAAAAAATTAAACGGGAGGAGGGTGCAGTGTCGAGAGTCAAGAAAAATAAGACCTACAGACCCAATGTCGCAGCAGTCATCCTCTCATCCAGATATCCTCATGAATGTGAGATTTTTATAGCGAACCGGAGTGATTTTCGTGATGATGTGTGGCAGTTTCCCCAGGGTGGTATCGACCAGGGAGAGACGCCGCAGCAGGCGTTGATGCGTGAGTTACTTGAAGAGATCGGTACGAATGAAGTGGAAATTCTGTGTGAACATCCCGACTGGATGAGTTACGATTTCCCTTCCAAAGCGACCAAAAAACGATACCCTTTTGACGGGCAGACACAGAAATATTTTCTGGTCAAACTCAAACCGGAAGCGAAAATCGAACTCAACACCAAAATACCGGAGTTCAACGAATACAAATTTGTCGGTTCAGAAGAGGTTTTTGATCATGTGACGCATATGAAAAAACCGATTTACAAAAAGGTACTCGATTATTTTAAAAAAGAGGGATATATATCTTGATGATGAGGATAGTAAGCGCATGCTGATTGTACAAAAGTACGGCGGAACCAGTGTCGGTGATCTGGAACGCATTGAAAATGTGGCAAAAAGAGTTGCCAAAACCAAAAAAGCGGGTAATGACGTCATTGTCGTCGTTTCCGCGATGAGTGGTGAGACCAATAAACTGATTGAGTATGCGCACCATTTCAGTAAAAATCCCTCTCCCCGCGAGATGGATCTTCTACTGAGTGCGGGAGAACGCGTCACCAGCGCTTTGCTGGCGATAGCACTCAAAGAGATGGGGCATGATGCGATCGCATTGACCGGTCGTCAGGCGGGAATCTATACGGACAATGTGCATACCAGTGCACGTATAGATACAATTGACACTGATACAATGGAAAAGTATGTCAAAGAGGGTAGAATCATTGTAGTTGCCGGTTTTCAGGGTATTACGCCGGATGGCAATGTCTCCACACTTGGACGCGGAGGCAGTGATTTGAGTGCGGTGGCGATTGCCGGAGCGATGGATGCCGACTTGTGTGAAATTTATACCGACGTGGATGGTGTTTATACGACCGACCCGAGAATCGAGCGCAAAGCGCGTAAAATTGATAAAATTTCTTATGACGAGATGCTGGAGTTTGCATCGATGGGTGCGAAAGTATTGCAAAACCGCTCTGTTGAATTGGCAAAAAAGCTGAATGTCAATCTCGTTACACGAAGCAGCTTCAATGACAATGAAGGTACACTTATCACAAAGGAAGAGAATATTATGGAACAACCAATCGTAAGTGGTGTCGCACTCGATAAGAATCAGGCAAGAATTACTTTGCGAAACATCAAAGATGAGCCGGGTATTG
>JALWRO010000118.1 GCA_027080605.1 Campylobacterales bacterium | reverse complement strand
CGAAGGACGAAACCCGCTCATCGACGGCTTCGGACTGATCGCATTTGCATCGCTTTTTCCTATGATTACCGTTATGGGCTACGGTATCTATGCCGCATACAACACACAAAAAGTACAAAACCGGGAGGAGCATTCATGAAGTTTGTAGCACTGATAGCCATTGTCGCCGAAGAGCGGGAAGAGGAGGCGATTGCCACGGCAAAAGAGGCAGGTGCCGGTGCCGTTACGATTCTCAAAGGGCGCAACCTCGGCTTGAAAGAGAAAAAGATCTTTTTCGGACTGACACTCGAAGAGAATGTCTCACTGCTCCTTTTTATTCTGCCCCGGAAAATATCGCTGGTAATCATGAAAGCGCTGCGAAAGGGACTGGATATTGACAATGCCGACAACAGTTCGCTGATCTTCACCCTGCCGCTGGGACATATCGCAGGTCTCAATATGCAAGAGTTGCACAAATTTGAAAATGAAATCAAAAACAGACTTTAACACCGCACCAGTAAAAGGAAAAACAATGCTAGTCAAAGAGGTAATGACCCCCAGAGAAAAGCTGATCAGCATCGACCAGACAGCACCGGTAAGAGAAGCACTTTCTCTCATGAAACAGCACCAAATCCGTGCACTCATAGTCGATAAAAACGGTCAAAATGGCGCCTATGGACTCGTCACTTTTAAAAATATTTTACAATCCATTGTCGCAGAAGACGGTGATATCGACCTGCTGAATGTCTATGATATCGCTGTCAGTCCGGTCATCTCCGTATCGCAATATCTGGAGATGAAATATGCCGCGCAGATGATGGTCAAAAACAGCATCAAACGCCTGCTTGTCATCGACAACAATGAACTGCAGGGTATTCTGACCATGTCTGACTTGATTGGCGTACTGATGGATGACAACGATATTTAAACCTGTGAAAACGAATATCTCCTTTTACTACCCCGGACGTGTCGGGAAAGTATTCCGTTTCCTGCTGACTATTTTTCTGCTCATCAAAAAGAGGGAGCATTTTCTCTTCATGAAACCCCTCTCTCCACAGGAGCTGACAGAAAGCATCCAGCAACTGGGTGCCAGCTACATCAAACTCGCACAGGTACTTGCCACCAGAGCAGACTTTTTTGAAGGGGAGTACCTCGAAGCACTGAAAACACTTCATGACGAAATTCCGCCAATGCCAGAAGAGGCTTTTATGCGCGTCTTTGCACGGGCATTTCCCGTCTCTCCTTTTACCTCTTTCACTTCCAAACCGATTGCAAGCGCTTCCATCGGCGAAGTACATGAAGCATATCTCAAAGACGGTACCCGCGTCGCCGTCAAGCTACGACGTGACGCCATCGAAAAACAGGTTGCCGCAGATATCAAAATCCTGCATTTTTTCAACCGCCTTTTCCGTCCCCTCTTCTCCTACTACACCAAAAACTCTGTCGAAGCGGTCATCGAAGAGTTCGCTGCCATGATCACACAGGAAGTGGACTTTACCAAAGAGCTGGAAAACCTCCGGAACTTCTCACGCACCTACGCCGACAGCGGTGTCGTCTTTCCCCGCCCTTTTGTCGCATACTGCAGTGAAGATGCCATTGTCATGAGTTTTGAGGAGGGGTACCGTTTTGACGACAAAGAGCATCTGGCAAAACTGGGTGTCAGTTTTGAAAAGATCATGGGAAAATTGATCTATTTTTATACCGAACAGATGCTAATTAACGGCTATTTTCACGCCGATCCACACCCCGGAAACCTGCTTATTGACGAGGAATGCAATCTCATTCTGCTCGATTTCGGTATGGTTAAAAAGATCCCCAACCTTACCCGTATCGCCATCATCGAACTGATCAAATCGGCAAACGAAAGGGATTTCGAACTCTATATCACCGCCTGCAAACGCCTCGGCATCGTCGCACACGACGCACCCGACGCACAGATGCAGGAGCTGGCGGAAAGGATGTTCGACATATTCGGCAACGAAAACCTCGACGCCGCATCGATGCAGAAACTCGCCTTCGATCTGCTCGCATCCATGAAAGACCTCCCTTTCAAGCTCCCCCAGGAAGCGATCTACATGCTCCGCGCCAGCGCCATCATCGAAGGTCTCGGAACAACATACATCGAAAACTTCAACGGTGTCAAAGATATATTGCCTATTTTACAGCGGTACATCCCCCAGGCACTCGGAGGCAACGAAAAACTGCTGAAAATGCTCAAACATGAAGTCACAGGCATCCCCCTGACCGTCCGCCGTGTCAAAAAAGTACTCACTGACCTGAGTGAAAATGCGCTACAGGTACACATGAACCCCGATAGCATTGACCTGCTGGTAGAAAAACAGCGTGCATGGTTCAAACCTATCGGCAGAGGATTGCTGATGATCATTACGGCATTTTTTATTCTCATAATCTCTCCTGAGATGAAAACAACAGCTACGGTCATTTTTGTATCAGGTTTACTCTATATTACGCTTTATTTGTAACTAATTAAATTATTTTAATTATAATTTTGCATATTAACCAAAACTTGCTATATTCATAAATATTTCATAATTTTACAATATAACGTATATGTGTCAATTACACATTAACTTAAGACAAGGATACTACTTTGCATCAATCATATATCACGCTTCTTTTCATAACATTTCTCTTCTTATCAGGCTGCGGCGGCACGACAACTTCCAATAAAAAAGCATCTGCAAACAGTGGTAACATACAACAAAACAGAACACCGAAACCGCATATTACCCTCAACGGTGAGAGCACAGTTATCCTCCACAGAGGAGATACTTTCACTGATCCCGGTGCAGTCGCTTTTGACAATCAGGATGGAGAGATCACCTCCTCTGTCACCAAAACAATTACCCCTTCCGTAATTGATACTACCAAACCCGGCAGATATGAAATTCTCTATTCGGTAACTGACTCAGACGGCAACAAAGCAACCAAAAAGAGGATCATCGTTGTCCTTGATATTGTCAAAAATCCAGATAATTTAAAACCGGCTACCCTTGTTATCAACGAAGTCCTGGCAATCAACAGCCATACTGCTATCGATCCTGACTTCAAAGCTTTTTCAGACTGGATTGAGCTGTATAACCATAGTAACCAAACTGTCAATCTGGGAAGTTACTATCTGAGTGACGATATAAACAATACACAAAAGTGGCGACTTCCTGCACGCTCTCTTGTACCCGGACAGCATCTTCTCATCTGGGCAGACAAACGGGATCAGGGTCTGCATACCAACTTTTCACTCGACGGTGACGGTGAAACCGTTCTGCTCTCCGACAGTAGTGGAACAGTGATTGACTCACTCACTTTCGATAAGCAGAAACGAGATATCTCTGTCACAAATATTGACGACAAAAACTACTATATGATTCCTACACCAGGACAAAAGAACGGACTTGCGAGCAATGCTCTGGCAAAATCAAAGAAACCCGATTTTGACATTGAAAGCGGTTTTTATACCGACAGTGTAACACTCAAACTCTCTCAGGAGAACAACGGCACCGTTTACTACACGCTCGACGGATCCATTCCCTTTCCCGGTAAAAGCGGTACACAAAAGTATACACACCCTCTCTCATTCACTAAAACGACTGTCGTTCGTGCAGCGGCACTCGAAAAAGAGAAATTTTTAAGTTCACCGGTAACCCGAACCTATCTTATCAATGAAAATATCTCATTGCCGGTCATGTCGGTCACCATAGATGAAGATTACCTCTACAACCCGGAATACGGCATCTACACGACCGGCAACCATACCAACTACAACCAGGACTGGATCCGCCCCGGCAGCGTAGAATATATTAAAAACGGCAAACCGATTTTTAGCAAAAATGTCGGCATCAAAATCCACGGAAACAATACCAGAAAATATCCACACAAATCACTGGCACTCTACACCAAATCTCAATTTGGCGCCAAACTAATCGACTACCCGCTCTTTGAACAAAAACCGTACATCAAAAAGGTCAAAAGCTTTGTACTCAGAAGCGGCGGCACCAATTGGGGGAGGTCACTCATCGGAGACGGTATTCAACACACTATTGTACGCAATATGATGGATATCGATTACCATGCGTATGCGCCTGCAGTGATGTTTTTAAACGGAAAATACTGGGGTATTAACAGTATCCGGGAAAAGATGAACGCAAACTATCTTGCCTCTAACCACGGTATTGACCCCAAAAATGTCGATCTTCTTGCCAATGACGCGGAAATAAAAAACGGTACGAACACGGACTATCTTGCACTAAATGCCTTTGTCAGAACAAACGATCTCAGTCAGGATGCAAATTATCAGCATGTTGTTTCCAAAATTGATCTTAAAGAGTACATGAACTATATCGTTACCGAAAGCTTTACCGGAAACTCATCCATTCACCACAATATCAAATACTGGAAATCAGACAATCCATCAGGAAAATGGCGATGGATGCTCTTTGATCTGGACAGAGGATTCGTATCAGCTTTTGACGACCCGCTTCAATATGTTGCAGACAACGATGAGACAAGTATCATTTTTCGCAACTTACTTCGCAACCAAACATTCGTCCATGCGTTTGCAAGCCGTTACTTTACCCATCTCAATACAACATTTCGGGTAGATAGAATAGAGAATATTATTGCCCGTGAGAAAGCGAAAGTGCAGCCGGAAGTGGCACGTCACTTCCACCGATGGCCAAAAGATAAAGACGGCAATTCCGTTTCTGTGAATACATGGGAAGAGTTCATGAACAGTATGAAAAACTTCGCACAACGAAGAGGAGATATTGTCAGAGCGGCGCTGCGCAACGATCTCAATCTGACAGGGACTGCAACATTAACAATCAACAAACCGCAATACGGTTCAGTAAAAATCGATGATGTGCCATTGCAAAACGATTTTACCGGCACCTATTTTAACGGAGCTACCGTCACACTTGAAGCCGTACCGGACAACAACAGTACATTCACAGGCTGGACAGACGGCATCACACAAAAGAAACGCACGCTCACATTGAACGGTACCGTCAATATTGCACCGCTCTTTACCGCCGTACCGTAAAAGAGTATAGAAAGGTCGTGAGATCTTTCAACTCTGGAAACGGGCGTTTATTCTGTCATTAAAATCAAAAAACTGTCTGTATTTCGGATCGTATGTAATGGCTGTCTGCAAGCTGGCAAGATATTTGGAGAAAGAGGTTCTGTTTAGCTCAAAAATTCTAATCAAATCCAGCATCCACAACGGTACCTGATGCGGATAACACTTCAGTTCAAGCACCACATTGCTTCCCGCAGGTCTGTTCGGCTCTTTGACATAGACAAGTTCACTGTCATAATTGACCAGTTTTTTATCATCATGTAGCAAGGTATACTGATCTTCCAAATAACACTTCATGTCAATATCCATCGTCACCCGTACATACTCATCGACTTCTGAAACAAATGCACGTCTTCGGTACTGTGTATAGATAATCGGCGAAGCATTATATTTCATAGCAGTTCTGTAAAAAAGCTCTTTGTTTCTAAGCTCACCGGGATCTCCCTGAAGATTGGTTCTGTAATTGGGGTCGGTAAACATATGCGGCCATTCGTCATCTCCCACCTTCGCCCTGTATTTGTTGACGACATTGCCGTCTTTGACTTTAATTTCCAGGAAATAGGGAGGTTTTGTACCGTCGTCATACGCACGTGCACGCATATTGAACCGGGGAGAACGAACATAAAGTCGGTTGGTCGCGAAAGTCAGATTGGGCGTATCGAAATAGAGACTGTTCACTTTATAAAAAGAGTCCGGCGCAATCTGCGAATGGTAATCGAGTGTGCAGTATGTCATCAAAAAATCGGTCATAGGCTCGACCATTTCAAAAGGGATGATATACTTTAACTCATATCTATCAAGTTTTGATAAATATGCACCGCCTAAACCAGCCATTATAACGATACCTACTTTCCACTTTGAGTGCGTTGCAACAGTTTACTGAAATCTGTTTCATGAAGTCTGTTGGACCAGTAAAGCCACGCAACATATTTTTGTGCTGTTTTATAGGCTACTTTGAGCCGCTCTTTTCTCAGTCGAAGATCTCTTTTTTTCATACTCTCATAGAGTTTAAAAGCATAATAGTTGTTTTTTCGGGGTCGAGTCTCTTTGATTTGAGAATCTACCGTATAAAAGTAGGTAATCTGATTTTTGAGTTCATGACGCAATCCGGAAATTTTCTGTACTATTTTTTTCCTGTTCTCTTCTGCTTTTTGTCTGTTTTTGAAAAGTTTAACCTTTTCACTGACGATCTTGCGCATATCTTTCGATAAAGGTATTTCAACCGCAACATCAACGGCAAAGGCATTTTTACTCTTTTTGGAATCATCATATTTCAATCCCACATAATCGAGTTTGATACCGTTTTTATCCTGCTCGGACTTCACTTTCTGTCTGGCTAAATCGACACGCTCAAAACTTTTTACGACAATAGGATTCTCATCTACCGCAACAGACACATTATTATCCAGATTCCCGGATATATGCTCTATAAGGGCATAAGCAGGTGAAAAGAGTAACAAATTGAGCTCTTTTTCAACAGCTTCATTCTCTTTACTTACGGTT
>JALWRO010000117.1 GCA_027080605.1 Campylobacterales bacterium | reverse complement strand
GCTCTTATGCGTATGTACCGAAAAGTTTACAAGAACAAAAACAGTAAGGAAAGAAAATGGGATTTGATAGTTTAATAGGCGGTTCTATCTGGGACGAATATAGCCAGAATGTACAGGATCGTATGAACAACCCCCGACATATGGGTGAGATTACAGAAGAGGAAGCTGAAGCCAAAGGCGGCAGACTGATCGTCGCCGATTTCGGTGCGGAGAGTTGCGGAGATGCGGTACGTTTGTACTGGGTTGTAGATCCGAAAACGGATAAGATTATCGATGCGAAGTTCAAGAGTTTCGGATGCGGTACGGCGATTGCCAGTTCAGATGTTATGGCGGAGCTGACAATCGGCAAAACAGTGGATGAAGCGGTAAAAATTACCAATATCGACGTGGAAGCGGCAATGCGTGACAATCCTGAAACACCGGCGGTACCGCCGCAGAAGATGCACTGTTCCGTGATGGCGTACGATGTGATCAAAAAAGCAGCTGCCGAATACAAAGGCGTCGATATGGAGAGCTTTGAATCGGAAGTGATCGTATGTGAATGTGCGCGTGTGAGTCTTGGGACGCTTAAAGAAGTAATCCGACTCAACGATCTTAAAAGTGTGGAAGAGATAACCGACTATACCAAAGCGGGTGCATTTTGTAAAAGTTGTATCAAACCGGGTGGTCATGAAGAACGTGAATACTATCTGGTAGATATTCTTGCTGAGGTACGCGGTGAGATGGAAGCGGAAAAAGTGAAAGCAGCTGCCGATTCAGCCGCTGGTGTCGGTGCAGAAGTACCGTTTGCCGAGATGACACTGGTACAAAAACTGAAAAAAGTGGAAGAAGTGCTCGATGAAAACATCCGTCAAATGCTGATTATGGATGGTGGAAATATGGAAGTACTCGATATTAAAGAGAGCGGTGGGCATATTGATATCTACATTCGCTATCTTGGTGCGTGCAGCGGTTGTGCGAGCAGTGCTACCGGAACACTCTACGCCATCGAAGCGACACTCAAAGACAAACTCGACGAGAGTATTCGCGTCCTGCCTATATAACTAATCGCATAAGTGGTATTTCGTGTACCACTTTGCAATATCCAAAGAGGAGAGATTCCTCTCCCTCTGATCCGCCGGTACAGATGCCAGACGCAGCTTGCTTGCGACAATGGCGCTGACCAGGTAGAGAAACAATCCTCCTCCGGTCGCAATCATCCAGTCATATTCATACCAGATCCAAAGTGCCGCCAGTAACGGTAATAGTGTCAGCCCGAAGAATATCACATATGCAATGGCACGGCATTTTTCCGTGACCATTTTGGGTGTATTTTCGATGGGCAGTTTCTCTTCCGGTATAAATCGCATAATTATTTCAGATTGGTAAAATTGAGCGGGATATCCAGGTCTTTTTCACGGATAGCCCGGATACAGGTTTGAAGGTCGTCGATCGACTTGCCTGTGACACGCACCTCTTCACCGCGTATTTGCGCCTGTACCTTGAGTTTCAGACCTTTAATCTCCTTGACAATTTTTTTGGCATCATCTGTGGAGATGGCATCACGTATTGCCAAAACGAGTTTTGTTTTCCCTCCGCCGACCTGTTCACGTGAGTGTTCA
>JALWRO010000116.1:397-6689 GCA_027080605.1 Campylobacterales bacterium | reverse complement strand
CGCCGCATGCGCGCCGCTTTTATCAACCTGAGTGACAAACTGAAAGAGGGCACCTATATTTTCGTTGCCAAAAAAGAGATACTCACCGCCGATTTCAGCCGCATCGAACAGGATATGCGCTACGCACTGAAAAAATTGAAAGCACTTTGATTTTATGAGGAAACCGCTTCTCTCACTGCTTACCTTTTACCAAAAATTTTTAACCGTTCTTGGATACGGTTCGTGCCGTTACTACCCCACCTGTTCCGAGTACGCAAAATGGCAGTTTCAAAAGAACAATCTTTTGCTCGCCCTGTTTCACTCCACACTGCGGATTCTCCGCTGTAACCAGCTCTTTCCCGGGGGAATCGACTACCCCGTCGTAAAAATGAACTTAAATTTTAAGAGAGTTTGCTATCATAACGCAAATGCAAATAAGATTATTGTACAATTCTGGCTTGTTCCAAAAGAGGGCAACTCTTTTTATCTTATCAAAACATTCAAAAGGAAATGACTTTGCTTGACAAAATGACGCAACAACAACGCATGCTACTTGCGATTGTTCTCAGTATTTTATTTTTTGTAGTATACGATTTTATGCTTCCCAAACCCAAACCGCTTCCTGTCGATACCAATGCCACCGCTGTAACGCAGAGTGCAACGACACCCGCCGCAAACAGTGCTCCGGCAGCAGTTTCCAACGCAGCACCCCAGGCAGCCGCCGGATCGGCTTCGGCACCGGTACAGACCAAAGCTCCCGCACAGACACCAGCTGCAGAGAGTAACACGATCGCTGAAGTACATACCAAAGATTATCATATGTATATCGATGCGCTTGGAAGGGTTTCAAAATTTGAAGTCTTGATTGAAAAGTTCAAAACAGCGGAAGGGAAACTGCCCAATCTTGTCTCTGCGGACGCACCGGTCAAACCTTTGGAGATCCGTTTCAGTGACCCGAAACTTAACGATGAAGCTTTCAAAACACCATTTACCGCCGATCAGTCCAAAGTGGTTGTCACCGACAAACAAACGGTTCTGACATTGACACAGAAACTCTCGACCCTCACCGTAACCAAAGCGATTGTCGTCAAACCGGACGGTACCTACGATGTCAGCGTCAAACTATCCAAACCTGCCGAATATTTCATCAGTCCCGGTTTCAGACCCAATGAACAGGCAGATATGTATACCTTCAAAGGCGTACTGATTCGCAAAGCCGACGGTACGATCGAAACGATAGCCGACGGTAAGGCACAGGGCAATGAAGTCTTCATGAAAGCCAATATCATTGCCGCGTCCGACCGATACTTCACCAACTCGTTTTACGATTTTCAAAACGGTTTCGATGTCTATATTACCAAAGATGCGAAAGAGGATCCTCTGGCTTTTATCAAAGGTCATCCCGATATGAAACTCCACGTCTACTCCGGTGCAAAAGATCATGACAAACTCAAATCGATTGATCCGCGTATGACGGATATTGTCGAATATGGTTTCTTTACATTCATCGCCAAACCGATGTTTCTGCTCCTCAAAGCGATCTACAATTTTGTCGGTAACTGGGGATGGGCGATTGTTCTGACAACGATATTGCTGAGACTGGTACTTTTCCCGCTGACATACAAAGGTATGGTCTCCATGAACCGCCTCAAAGCGCTCTCTCCGAAAGTGAAAGAGATTCAGAAAAAGTACAAGGGTGATCCGGCAAAGATGAATGCCAAGATGATGGAACTCTATAAAAAGCACAACGCCAACCCGATGGGCGGCTGTTTGCCGATGCTTTTGCAGATTCCGGTCTTTTTTGCCATATATCGCGTCCTTCTGAATGCCGTTGAACTCAAACACGCACCGTGGATAGGATGGATTCATGATCTCTCGGCAATGGATCCATACTTTATTTTACCGGTACTGATGGCGGGAACAATGTTCTGGCAGCAGCATATCACACCGAACAATATCACCGATCCGATGCAGGCGAAGATCATGAAGTTCCTGCCGCTGATCTTTATGTTCTTCTTCGTGACGTTCCCGGCTGGTCTGACACTCTACTGGTTTGTGAACAACCTCTTCGGCGTTCTCCAGCAGTACTATGTCAATTCACTCTTTGCCAAAGAGAAAGCGGCAAAAGAAGGGTAGGGCGCTGTCATGGTTAAAATCGTCGCACCCACTCTGGAAGAAGCTTACAAAAAGGCTTCCGCAGCGCTTGACTGCTCTATCGTCGATATTGACATAGAGGTATTGCAGGCACCGAGCAAAGGTATTTTCGGACTCTTTTCAAAAGAGGCGATCATCAATGCTTCCCACAAAAGCAAGCGAAAAGATACCGGAAAGATTACCGCCGCCATGAAACACAGCGGTAAAGAAACTGTCTCTTCGGATACACTTGCGGAAATTGAAAAGGGAATGAAAAAATTGCTGGAAACGAGCTGTTTCAATGCCCATGTCAGAAGTGTCACATACGATGACAAAAACGGCGTTCTGATCGCACTTGACGGTGAAGATGCCGCACTGTTGATCGGTAAAGAAGGCTACCGTTACAAAGCACTCTCCTACATGATCCATAACTGGATCAAAGTCAAATACAACCTCACATCGACCCTCGAAATTGCCCATTTTCTGCAAACACAGAAAGAGGCGATAGAAAAATATCTCGATACATTTTCCGAGAAAGTGGAAGAGTCGGGCAGGGCACAGACCAAACCGCTGGACGGTATTTTGGTCAAACTTGCGCTGGAGAGCCTGCGCAGACGCTATCCGGAAAAATATGTCGCTATCCGGACACTCAAAAACGGTAAAAAAGTGATTATCGTCAACGAATATAACAGAAAGGCGACATGAACGCCGAAACCATCTGTGCCATCGCCACACCGCACGGTATCGGCGGCATATCGATCGTCAGACTGAGTGGTGACAAGGCGCTCAACATCGCTCAGAAAATGGTCAGACAGGGACAGCTGAAACCCCGCTTTGCCCACCTGCGCACCCTTTTTGATCATGAAGATGCGATTATCGACGAAGCGATCGTACTCTTCTTCCGAAATCCCCACAGTTTTACCGGCGAAGATGTCGTAGAATTTCAATCACACGGCGGAACGATTACCGCACAGCGTATTATCGAAACAGCGCTTGCTTACGGTGCCCGGCTTGCCAATCCCGGCGAATTTACCAAGCGGGCGGTACTCAACGGGAAAATGGATCTCTCACAGGCGGAAGCTGTGGCGAAACTGATTGAAAGCAAAAGTATCGATGCCGCAAAAATACTCTCCCGCCAACTCAAAGGCGAACTGCAAACCTATGTCGATACCCTGCGCGACAAGCTGGTGGAGATACTGGCGTTCATCGAAGTCAATATCGATTACGCCGAAGAAGATCTGCCCGAAACACTTCAGAAAGAGATTGAAACAAAACTTCATGAAATCGACCGTGAAATTACCCGAACCGTCGAAACGAGCGAGAGCAGGGAAGGGCTGATAGAAGGCTTCAAAGTGGCAATTGTCGGCAAACCGAATGTCGGTAAAAGTTCTCTTTTAAACGCCCTGTTGCGTTATGACCGCGCTATCATCAGTGACATTGCCGGTACAACTCGCGATACGATCGAAGAGGAGGTGAAAATCGGCACCCACCTGGTTAAAATCGTCGATACGGCAGGCATCCGCGAAAGCAGCGACACCATCGAAAAGATAGGTATCGAACGCTCCATGGCGGCGATTGAAAGTGCCGATATTGTTATCGCCCTTTTTGACGGCAGCCAGCCGATCGATACCAACGACGAAGAGATTCTCCGACTCCTGGAGCAGTTTCATGAAGTAAAAGAGATGATCGTCGCGATCAACAAAAGCGATCTGCCGCAGCAGATAGAGCGGGAAAAACTTGCACCGTTTCATCCACTCTCTATCAGCACCAGACAGGATGCTTCAAAAATCATTGACGCACTGCGCAAACTGCTTGACACCAAAAACAGTGAAGATGCTTTCATGCTCATCTCCAGACGACAGATCGATGCGGCAAAAGAGACACACGCCGCTATCCTCCGTTCATTTGCATTTCTCGAAACAGGAGAGCTGGAACTCTTCGCCTATGAAATCAACGACGCGATCAACGCCATCGCTTCAATAACCTCCGCTTTTGAAAGAGACGAAATACTCGACAAAATGTTCGGCAGTTTCTGTCTGGGGAAATAATACCGCTCCTTTCAGCGTCGCGTGCGTTCAAAATATGTTATCATGTGATGCAAAAGGAGCAAAAATGTTTACCAAATGGTTCAACGCATCTCTGTTCGGATTTCTCTTTCTGCTGTTCCTGGACTTCATTCTCTTCGTGGGGCTGAAGCTAAACTATTTCGACGCATACGGTATTCATGAATATTTCAACACCCTTTTCGCCGACAATCAACCATGGTGGCTGCTACTCCTCTCCCCGCTGCTCGGATATGCGATGCTCTATCTGCGTCACTGGAAACTCTTTGATAAACTCTATCTCATCCTCTTTCTGTTCACCGCGACGACTTTCTATCCGCCGGTCGGCAAAAGAGTCGGAGAGTTGCTCTTCATGAAACAGAACCAAACCGTACAGCTCTACGGCAAAACGACGAAAGTGGACATCCTCTACAGCGCCAGAGACGGAATTTATCTGAAAAAGCCGGGTAGTGCAGTCACGGTGAAGGTGGGGTATGGGGATGTGCGTCTTAAAATGTAACCCTGCTGACTAATTTGCAGACAGATCCAGTAACTTTGGCGGTGTCGAAGGGAGTCTGTACCGAATAAAGCTGTGTCCGGTAGCAGTATGACAGGCATTGCAACCTATGACGGCTTGTTTGTAACTTTTGTCAAACGCTTCCCATTTTCCTGCCTTTGCCGCATCTGAAATTTTGTCAAGATATTTTTTCTCGAAAGCTTTGAGTGCGGCGGCGTATTTGGGTCTTGTCGCTTCACCGACTTCCTGAATCTCTTCCATCTCATGAAGTTCATATTTCGCCAGATCCCAGTTTCCTGCTTTGGCTGCATAGTATGCGACGTAAAACCGGTGGGAGTACTCCAGCATGACCGTACCCAGCCCCGGCGCGATTTCTGCGAGTGTTCCGAGTGTCAGATGTTTGTTATGTTTGGTAGGCACAACAATATGACGCATATCTGCCGCTGAGACATTTGCATTCATGCCAAGTGCTACGATAACTACACTGATAAATAACTTGTTCAATTTTTTTCCTTGGACAAAATGTGATATCAATCTTTCTGACATCTTCCTCTTTATAGATTGATTATATCAAATTTTAATACTTTTGTTTCTTGTGATCAAGGTAAAAGTTATTACTTCAACATATATACATCTCGCATCCCGCGACTTATTTGAATTCTCTCAATAAATTCCATACCAACCTTTTTAAGGACTTTTTGAGAGGCAATATTCTCAGGATGTACTGTAGCCAGCACAGTTGAAGCAGGAAAATGTTTCTTGATGGTCTCTATCTGACCTAAAGCAATTTCAGTTGCATATCCCAAACCCCATGAAGGCTTTTGAAAAATATAGCCAAATTCATAATCATTTGGGTTGTTATAGTAGTTAAATTTCAATATTCCGCCATGACCGATTATCTCATTAGTCGCTTTTTCAATAATCGGAGCAAACCCTAAAAGACCTTCGAAAGCAAACTTTTTGTGAAAAAACGCTTTTGTCTCATCCTTGTTGAAAACCCTGCCGGTTGTAAATTTTGTAACCTCTTTGTCTCCGTAAATCTTATGGCACAAAAATTTAAGATCTTCATCTCTGCTTGTAACCATTAAAAGTCTTGACGTTTCAGTGATAATTTGTCTCATTTATATGAAGTTCCCAAGCTTTGTTTTCAAGCTCTGCTTTTTGGGGATTAGCATATTGTTTTAAAGAACCTCCAAGTGAGCTGATATCAAAATTTTTTTCTTCTGTTTTTTCTTCATGATTTTTTACAGGAAAAATGATATATTCTATCTCTTTGCCGATATATTCTTCAGGAAGATCGATAGTTAACTTGTTATCTGTGGGTCTGATAATTTCTCTTATCATGATAGACTCTTTATTTGAAAAGTTGAGAGTGTGACCCGATACGAATGAGATTTAGTGTATTGTCTGCTATTAAATAGATCACCAATAAATCCCCACTAATATGAAACTCTCGACAATCTTTATATTCCCCTTTGAGTGAGTGATCTAAAGCTTCCTCCGGCAGAGGTTCTTCTTCAATCAATTTTGAGAGATAGAGGATGAATTTTGCAAAATGTTGATCACTTAGCTTTGCATTTCTAAGATCTTTTATAAAAAGTTTGTGGCGTTTGACCTTAAG
>JALWRO010000116.1:0-387 GCA_027080605.1 Campylobacterales bacterium | reverse complement strand
ATATTAATACCTTTACGTGCATCTTCTATGGCTTTTTTAGTCTCTTCATTTGGTATTTTGACCTCAAAAGGCAAACCTTTATGCAGAGCTACCTGATTTAAAAAGATATTAACAGCTTCACCCATAGTGATACCAAGCTCTTTAAATATCTCTTTAGCTTTCTCTTTGGCTTCTACATCAAGTTTCATACTTGTTGTCTCTTTGACTAAAGTACCCATTGAAACTCCTTATAATACTTTTGTATTATTTTATCTGTTTCTTAAGCAAAAGTCAATAAAAAAGTGGAAGCAAGTGTGGTTATTCAGTATAGAAGGGAAGGTCAGTATGGACGAATACAAAGGAGTACTCTCCTCTGCTGATATTGACCAAAAGTGACAGACATGAAGC
>JALWRO010000115.1:2456-6724 GCA_027080605.1 Campylobacterales bacterium | reverse complement strand
GTATGTGCTGGAGCGTATCAGTACGCGGATTATCAACGAAGTGGACGGCATCAACCGCGTGGTGTATGACATTACCTCCAAACCTCCCGGAACGATCGAGTGGGAGTAGGGGAATGTGGAAAAACTTTCTCAAACTCTTTCTCTTCGTGAGCGTCAGTTTCGCTGCGCTGGAAGGGTTCGGCGGGAATCAACCCATCGAAACCCTCTACGAAAAAGTCCTCAAACCCAACTATGAAAAGATCGCGCCGCTGCAGGAGTATGCGAAAAAACGGCAGACTGCTTACATGATCTCCGGCGCACTGGCGCTGCTGGTGTTTGCCCTCTTTGTAAAATATTTCAAGGCAACCGGCGCACTCGTCGCACTTTTGATGATCGCGGCGGGAATCTGGTACCTCAAGACACAGACTCCTGCTATCTCCATCTACAAAGAGCGTTTTGGTGAGTATATTCTCTCTCCTGTGGGGATGAACTGCTGCGGTTATCGTTATGAACGCGGTAAAATCACCAGAGAGGAGATCGAAGCGAGCCATATCTTTTCGTCGAAAATCAAAACACTGCATGCCGGTGAGGGGCTATTTGCCAAAAAAGGGGTGCGTTTCGGATATGTCGATATCGAGTTCGATACCAAAGAGAACGCGTCGGTCGAGCGTTTCGCGCAGAATGTTTTCAGCGGCGTGGTCATAGAGATAGACCGTGAAAACAGACAGACAGGTGCGCTGGTCAGCGAACCGCTGAAAACGAAAGTCGCCGATGTCGATCCCGAGTTCAGCGCCTTTTTTGCAGATATGCAACGCAGCGGAAAACGCAACGGATTTGAACTTTTCGGCACTGTCTCACAGGAGATACTCGACAAATGCTACCCGCTGGCGGACAAAGAGATCGCTGTTTCGTTTCAGCCGAAGAAGACCTATATTTTCTACTTCATGAAACAAAACCCGTTTGATCCCTCCGTCTATGCGCACTTTGACCTCAAAAGCGCCGCCGGTTATGAAGCGGCGTTCAAAGAGATCGACAAGATCGTGGAGCAGTGTCGGTAGTGGGTGACATCTACGTACTGAGCGCCAAAAAGTATGCAGGTGCGAAAAACCTGCCTGTCATCCATTTTGACTACTATGACACGGAAGTCTCCGTCAACGGTTATGACGCGCTCATCTTCACTTCCAAAAACGGCGTGCAGGCGCTTGACCAAATCAACGGCTGCTGGAAAAGCAAACCGATCTACTCCATCGGCAGCGCCACAAGCAAAGCGGTCAAAGCCCTCGGCGGCAATGTAGTCTATGAAGCCAAAAGCTCCTACGGCGATAATTTCGCCGAAGAGATCAAAGCACGCCTCAGCGGTAAAAAAGTGCTTTTCCTGCGCCCCAAAACTGTGACTTCCGAGCTCAACACCATCCTGCGTGATGCCGGCGTGATCCTCGACGAAGAGATCATCTACGAAACAAAATGCACTGACTGCAACCGACTGGAAAAACCGCCCGCGGGCAGTTACATTATCTTCTCTTCTCCTTCGACGATCGAGTGTTTTTTCAGATGTTTTGACTGGGAGAGCAGTTACACCGCCGTCGTCATCGGTACCAAAACCGCTTCGTATATGCCTGAAAATATCCCTTTTCTCCTCAGTGAAAAACAGACCATCGACGCCTGCATCGCCCTTGCGCAGCAAAAACAGACTTCTTAGACAAAAAAATATCACTTTTTTAAAACTTTTAATAAAAAATTAACAAATAAATTAATAATATATTAAAACTATTTAACAAAATCGCCACAGGAGACAAATAATTTCATGGAACCGACACAAAGTATCTTCGTCAAAGCCCTTGAACATGAAAAATACCGTGAAGCCGTGCAACTCTACATTGCCCGATGGCAAAAACTCGACAAAGCGGACAAAGAGCGTAAACTCTATCAAGGCTTCATCAACGCCGCCGCCGCGCTTGACATGCTCTCACGTGGCAACTACCGCATCGCCGCCAAACTGTGGCAAACCTATGAAAAATACCGACCGCTTATCGGTGAAAATATGGAATATTTCGATTTTTTGCAAAAGGCAGATGATATTCTCATGAAACGGAAGAGGGAGTACGGGGATCTGTTTGGTAAAGATAGCGGGAGTGAGGCAGGTTTTGAATCGGAGGAATAAAATTTAGAAAATTTAAGATAAAATATAACAAGTGTCGACAGGAGGTGATTGATGGATGAAGCAACAAAAAAATCCTATATCGATTTCATAAAATCTCACTTAACGCAATTTCATGAGATTGATAAAATCATCATATTCGGCTCCTTTTTACACGCAAAAAATCCAAATGATATTGATGTGGCGATAGTACAAAAGTCTGATCATAACTTTTTAACCCTTTCATTGAAATACCGAAAAGCCCTGCGCGAACTGGCAAAAAAAATTTCTTTAGATATTGTTCCATTGAAAAAAAATGTTGATGGCTTTTTTGTGCAGGAGATACAAAAAGGTAAAATAATCTATGAAAGATGAAACTGGTTTATGGTTTAAATATGCCAATGAAAACCTGATCTCTGCAGAGATATTATTACAGAGCCATCTCTACAATCCTTCTTTACAAAATTCCCAACAAGCAATAGAAAAGTTTTTAAAAGCCTGTTTTATTGAAAATGGCATAAAATTACAAAAAAGCCATTCGATTTTGATTTTAACAGAAAGGTTAAAAGAACATAATTTTCATTTTTCCATTAGTGAGGATTATATTGATCTGATAGATTCAATCTATCTTGCATCCAAGTATCCTTTTGGATCTGTATTGCCAGATTTTGAACCCAACGAGGAGATTTGCCAAAGATGTATCAATATAGCTAAAAATATAAAAGATGATGTTCAAGCTTGCTTAAAAAAGAAGGGACAGAAAGTTTAGACAGGGAAATATCTATCAAAGAGTTCCAGGTACGCTTTATGAAACATCCCGCATTGCTGGAAAAAGCGGATGAAGTGCTGCTGGCACAAAAGAGGGCATATGACGTTCGACGAGGCTGAAGCCGTCGTTTCCATCCACTCCCGGAAGTGTCGCTTCAGCGTCACCAAATTTTATGACGAGGCTGAAGCCACGTTTCCAACGATCCGGATGTGTCGTTGCACTTCGTAAATGGAAGCTTAAAGCAATATCTTATTTTTAGAAATCTCCTCAAACAGCAGCGGGTTGTCTCTGTTGTACTGTACCAGATCTATTTTCAGATCGTATCCCCGTCGGATCAGGTAAGCGAAAAACTCCGCTTTTTTGCGTCTGAAGAGCGCATGTGGCAGATTGGTCTTTACCGCAAGGTCAATATCACCGCCACGCAGTGAATCGTCTGTACGACTGCCGAAAAGATAGACTTCAATATCTCCGAAACTATGTGCAATACCGCTTTTAATAAGAGCTCTGAGCCGTTCAGAAAGTCTCATGAAGATGCCTTTGGATAAACCCAAGTGTATTTTGATAATAGCGATCGAGGGTATCGAAACGTTCTACACAAAATTTCAGATCCAGCAATGCCTGTTCGATGGTATCGGGGTATTCATGTTCCAGCTCATTTCGTATCTCACGCAGCTCTATCCAGTTTCCAATGTTGTCAATAATCTCTTCACGTTCGGCGATATATAGAATTTCACTCATTTTTTTGCTTCCAATACCTGCAAGTTCCAGAATAAGAGGGAATATTTTTGCGCCAAGATAGTCTTGCAAAGATGCAAAACGCTTCAGATAAGCATCTAAAACAGCTTGTTTTTCAATAGTGAGGTTTTTGAAATTGTCAGGGGTAAAAATATTTGTATGTTCTGTAAAATCCATAATAAGCGTATGATAACTGCGCAATGCGTCGTGGTGTTTTTGTAGTTTTGCCACTCTTTTTTGCAGAAGTGCCTTTTTATGCATTTTATCCCTTATAACCAATGTGTAAAATATTATAGCACAATTTGTATTTACGGTTTGATCATATCTTTTCCAGGTTCTCACGCAAAAACTGCAATACCTTCTCCCGATACACTTCCGGTGTAAACTTGCTAAAATCAACATGCCCGGCGCCTTTGACGATCCATAACTCTTTAGGTGCATGTGCGGCGGTAAACATCGCCTTTGTCTCTTCCGGAGTGGTTCGCCGGTCTTTGTCGCCCGAGATGATAAACACCGGACAGGTGAGCTGTGAGAGCTGGTCGAGTTTACTGCTCAGAAAGCTTTTCTCTTCACAGGCTTCATCCCTGGAGGTGAAAATAGAGAGCAGGTACTTGCCCGGGTACCACGACGCGTCACATTCACTGCTTG
>JALWRO010000115.1:1548-2446 GCA_027080605.1 Campylobacterales bacterium | reverse complement strand
ATGGGGCGTAGTGCCGAAGAACTAAAGCCAAGTCTCGGTTTGAGCTGGTACGTCAGCAAAGGCGTCAGATAACCTCCCCATGAGCCGAGTACCATTCTTAGCCTGTCCGCCACTGCCTGATCGAGGGTGGGATACACGCTCTCTGTCACCAAAGCCTGACATGTTTTGGATGCATCCCCCAGCAGCGCCGAAGCGCCTCCCAGAGAAACACCGATGATACCGACAGGTCTGTTTGCCACTTTTTGCTTCAGAAAGTGCAATGCCGCCGCAGCATCCAGCGACTCCAGATAGCCGAATGTGATAGAATCGCCCTTGCTCTCTCCGTGCGCCTGGAAATCGAACAGGAGTACAGAGTATCCCTCTTCATGTAAAAACTTCGCGCGTTTTGCCATCTCTGTCCGATCCGAACGTACACCGTGCATGAGCAGCACACCCGGCTTGTCGCTGTTGCCCGCTATGTACCAGCCGGAAAGTATACTTCCGCTTTTGCTCGGTATCTGTACGTTGGTATAGGGAAGCCCCTCTATTTCACTGGTATCGATTTTGTGCTGATGCGGCTGGATCAGATGGCTTCCCGCCAGATAAGTAAAGACGGCAGTTGTCGTTATCGCCAAAACGGCAAAAAGCAGAAGTTTTTTCATGAATGTATTTTCTCCCCGGTTTGTGTAAATAAAAGAGTTTTGTGATCCGATTTAAAGGGATTGAAATATTTTCAACACCGTGTAAAACTCTTTATCTCTCTTTGATAGAGCGGTAATAGCGGTTATGTTTGGGTGCTTTTTTCGACAAAACTGAGATAAGTTTTGATATCGTCCAATTTGTTTAAAGCCTCTTTTCGTAGTCATGTGCCAAAAAGTTTCTAAAAGAGGCAATTTTAGCAAAATCGTAAGCGAAATCT
>JALWRO010000115.1:0-1538 GCA_027080605.1 Campylobacterales bacterium | reverse complement strand
CGGAATAATATTGTATTCGCCTAACATATCGATCGCTTCATAGTAGCTTTGTGATTTGCCTCTGTTTTTTGATTTGAGTACCATCTCCGCCAAAGAGATACATCCGTCACTTACAAGATAAAGATAGTGCAACAACGCACCTTCAAACATAGGATCTATAATAAACCGTTCTTCACAATCTGTTTTATAGGTTTCTAAAAGTGTCAGATAGTAGTTGATTCTTTGGATCTTTTTATTGATTTTATGCTGCATCTATATACTTTAAGAAGTTTTTAAAATCTATAATCTCATGCTCTTTACGAACCTCAAACCAGGGACGTTCTTTGTGATCTTTGAGCAAAATACCTTTGTTCAAAACAGATTCCAGCAAGAAGATATTTTTCACTTCGTTGAGCGTAACAAGGTCTATATTTTTTTGCACTCTTTTTTGGAGTGCATGTATCACGGAAAGTTTATCGTCGAGTGTATGATTTTGAAAGTATATGGCTACATCTACATCACTTTGTGCGTGTGCCGTACCATCTGCATAAGAGCCAAAAAGATAAGCAAAAAGTATGTTGTCGTCGGCTTGCATATATTTTTGAAGTTGCTCTTTCATATTCATAACACTATTGTAACTTATTGGAGGTTAAAACCGAAAACAGATAATAAAACAATCCCCTTAAATCGGGTCTTTCATGTAACATACGAGCGAATAACTCGTGGCTATGAATTTGTTGGGTCTCAATCCCCTTAAATCGGGTCTTTCATGTAACATAGTCAAATTGGAGAAAGAGGCGATGAGTGTAATCGTCTCAATCCCCTTAAATCGGGTCATACTTCATGAACGAAAAGCAGTCATTGATGGAAAAACAATCCAAAAAGAAACGTTTCAATCCCCTTAAATCGGGTCATACTTCATGAACTTGTGAAAATATGGAGGATATTATGGGACAAAAACTAAAATGTTTCAATCCCCTTAAATCGGGTCATACTTCATGAACTAGTTGCAAAATACGGCTCATACGAGAACGTTATGGAAGCGTTTCAATCCCCTTAAATCGGGTCATACTTCATGAACTTTACAAGTCTCCTAAAACTGACAGCGGTAAGAAAAGTGTTTCAATCCCCTTAAATCGGGTCATACTTCATGAACACTGCCTAAAGAGCAGAAATCCTTTGTCGCTTTTGTAAGCAGGGGTTTCAATCCCCTTAAATCGGGTCATACTTCATGAACATATTCTCTTGGTGAAATGAGGGTAAAAAGCATTGTTTCAATCCCCTTAAATCGGGTCATACTTCATGAACGTATATTAAAGACCTGGTTCATAAATATGTAGAAGAAGACAAGAAGTTTCAATCCCCTTAAATCGGGTCATACTTCATGAACTTTAATATGACAGTAGAACAATATCTTGGACTTGACAAAAAGTTTCAATCCCCTTAAATCGGGTCATACTTCATGAACAGCTGATAAAATCGCTGTTTCGTAAAATTTTACGACAATGCACCTCTAAAAACCGACCACAATCATTGTGTTTGCACAAAAAGACTCCACA
>JALWRO010000114.1 GCA_027080605.1 Campylobacterales bacterium | reverse complement strand
CACTGCGATCAGCGTCGTCGCGAGGAGGATTTTTCCCTCTTTTGCGAAGGTTTCGAGGATATCTTCCTTCTCTTTGTCTTTGCCGTGTGTCACGAAAACGCCGTCGAAATTTTTCTCCCAGTAGCCGCGTGCTTCGTCGATGGACTGGTAGTCGATCATCTCGCTCTCACTCACCAGCGGATAGACGACGATCACCTGCCGCCCCTCCGCGGTCTCTTTGCGAATATGCTCCGCCAGCGCTGCAAAATCTTTGGGCGTGATGATCTTGGTATCGATATCTTTTTTAAACGGCAGCTCTTCAATCCGGCTCACGTCGATCATCTGCGACTGAATCATGCTGAGGGTACGAGGAATCGGCGTGGCGGAGAATTGCAGAAAATGGGGGTGTTTCTTGCCTTCCGAAACCATCGCTTTGATCTGCTGACGCTGTCTGGTACCGAAACGGTGCTGCTCGTCGATCATGATGAGCGGCGCTTCGGGAAGTTCACGATAGAGCAACGCGTGGGTACCGATGATGAAGTCGTACTGTGAGAGATCTTCTTTTTTGTTATCATGAGTCACAAAACCGATCCGTACGTGCTTCGGCAAAAACTTTTTCGCCTCTTCATGAATCTGCGCCGCGAGTACAGTGGTGGGCGCCATCAGGATGGAACGTTTCGGATACGCCAGCATCGCAGCGGCGAGGATTACCATCGTTTTACCACAGCCGACATCTCCCATAATGAGCCGTTTGGCAGCTGTCTCTTTCATGAAGTCCTGACGAATCTCTTCGATCACCTTTTGCTGATCGCGGGTCAACGTAAAGGGCAATCCCCCAACGAAAGGCTGAATATCTCCGTTCAATTTTGTCATCGCCGGAAAATCGAGCCGTTTGGCAGAGAGTTTTTTGAGGTGGTTGTATATCTCCGTGAATTTGAGCGCTTCGATCGTCGCTTCACTAAAACCTTCATATGCAAAGAAGGCTGCTACAAATGCCGTGTCGGGATGGTGTATCTGCACCAAACGCTCTGCCCTCACTGCATCCACTCCCTCTTTCATGAGCGCTTCCGTACTGAGCAGTTCCGCCATCAACCGCCTGACGGTTTTGTTCTGAAGCGGGGTTTTGTACTTGACTTCAATGGTGTTGATTTCATCGATTATCTGCGGCTGCACGATTTGCCAGGCGTTGAATTTGTACTCCATTTTGCCTTTGAGATAGTAGCGTTTGCCGCTTTGAAATTTACCGCGGTGGTACGGGGTAGGATGGAAGATGATCGCGTTGATATTTTGGTTGAAGTTATGGGCAAAGAGGGTGAATTTCAGATATTTTGGATGGTAGGAGGTGCCGGTTACTTCTGCATCGACTACATTGAGCGCACCGTCAACCGGATGCGCTTTGAGATAGAGCAGCTCATAGCTGCGGGGGACAATCAGCGCCAGATCGATGCTGTTTTGCACCCCCAGTCTGGCAAGCCGCTCTTTGTCCTCCTGATTCACTGCTTTGTAACGATAGAAAAACTGAGCAAATTAATCTCTTCATGAGATTGGATAAAATCGTTCAACTCTTTCAATGTAAGTTTTTCGATCAACGCCAGCTCCTTTTCATGATACCCGACACCGAGTCCCTGATAATACTCCATAAAAGTACGGTTCAGACGCTGTGAGAGTACTTCGTTTCGCAGCGGTTCACTGCCGGAGATAAAGCGTTTCGCCTGCGCCAGCTCCTCTTCGGTGACACCTTTTTTGACAAAATCGGCAATCACCTCTTTGACCAGCTTAACCGCCTCCTCCTGCGACTCCAGTTTGGTCTGGAGATAACCCTTGAGCGATGTGTGCGATTTGTTGATGTTATCACGGCAGTAGGCGGAGTAGGCAAGTCCGCGTTTGACACGGATCTCTTCCATCATCCGGCTGCCGAAACCGCCCGCACCGAGGATAAACGCCGCTACTTTCGCTTTGTAGCGGTCTTTGTCCTCCGCTTTGACATGCAACGGTGCGCTGAAATAGACATACGCCTGTTTGGTATCCTTTTTGGCAACCACCTGTTCCGGTTTTTCGATATGTTTGACAAACGGCAACGGTTCCGAACTGCCCTCTGCCAGCGGCTGAAGCGCTTCGGCGGCAAATTTTTTCGCCTCCTCCAGCGTCATATCGCCACCTACGACGACAATCGCCCGTTTCAGCACCAGATGGTTCATGATATAGGCTTTAACATCTTCCGGTTTCAACGCTTCCAGACTCTCTCTGGTACCCATACTCGGATGCCCGAGCGGGGTATTTTTGTAAACCAGCAGTTTGAGATTGAGACTCGCGATATAGTCGAAATCGTTCTCTTTCTGTTTGATGCGGCTCAGTTTCAGCAACTTCACTTTGTCAAACGCACTCTGCGTCAGGTTAGGGTCTTTGAGCAAATCCTGCAATAACCCCACCCCTTTGCCGAACTGCTCTTTCAGAGACTCCAGCTCCAGTACGAAAGTTTCCGTACCGCTGTGCGAAGAGAGGTGGATGGCGTTCTCTTCCAGCTTCTGCGCAAAACCGACTGCCCCCAGCGCCTTAGTCCCCTCGTTTAAGAGAGATGCGCTGAACGACGCAATCCCCGGATGCTTGCCGTCATCGATCGACCCGCTCTTTTGAAAAATCAGCTGCATCGATGCAATCGGCAATGTGGCATCTTTTTCAAATATGAGCGGAATCTCCACACCTTTGACTTTGATCTTCTCTACTGTCGCACTCAATAAAACTCCTTCCAGCAATATCACGATAAGTATGATAAATTTAAACATTTTCTCTCTCATATACCTCTAAAATATTATACGCCGTATCCCGTTTGGCGGGAATCTCTCCGATATCCTCGATCAGGCGGATCATCTCTTCCTGATTCATACGGTTCACCGCACCCGCCGCCGCGACGACGTTCTCTTCCATCATCGTACTGCCCAGATCGTTGGCGCCGAACAGTAACGCCAGCTGACCGATATAACTCCCCTGCGTCACCCACGAACTCTGGATATTTTTGAAGTTATCCAGATAGAGTCGACTGACGGCAAGCAGTCGCAGGTAACGGTTGGAAGATTGTTTGGTAATGGTCGGAATCTCCTGCGCCAGTTTCGTGTGACTGGGCTGAAAACTCCACATAATAAACGCTCGGAAACCGCCCGTCTCATCCTGAAGATTGCGGATATGCTCCCAGTGCTCGATAATCTCTTCGTCGGTCTCGACCGTACCGAACATCATCGTCGCGGTCGATTTGATCCCCACTTTGTGCGCCTGACGGTGCACCTCCAGCCAGTTCTTGACATCGAGTTTTTTGGGCGCGATAATATCCCGCACCCTGTCGCTCAAAATCTCCGCCCCCGCGCCGGGAATCGAAAAGAGTCCCTTTGCATGAAGACGCTCCAGCACCTCTTTGTAGGAGATACGGGAAATTTTGGCGATATAGTCAATCTCAATCGCTGAAAAACCGTGAATGGTGATGGTCGGATAGTTGGTGTGAATCCACTCGACCAGATCTTCATACCACTCGATCTTCAGTTTCGGATGCACACCGCCCTGAAAGAGGATCTGCGTCCCGCCGATGGCAATGAGCTCTTCGATCTTCTTGCCGATCTCCTCGAAACTGAGCACATAGGCATCATCATCTTTGCCGTGACGGTAAAAGGCACAGAACTTACAATCGACCCAGCAGACGTTGGTGTAGTTGATGTTGCGATCCACCACAAAAGAGGTGATACGCTTAGGATGCAGCTCTCTTTTACGTGCCAGCGCCATACGCCCCAGTGTATTGAGATCTGCGTTTTTGATGAGATCAAGCGCCTCTTCATTTGTCATACGTGCCATATTTCCACCTCTGTCGTTATTAGCGAAAATTATAGCGTTTTTTGTTAAAACTCCACCCGGAGTGTTTTGGAGGCACTGCCTTTGATGCGTACATTGTCAAACACTTTTTTAGTACCGTGTTCAAGCACGACGATTTTATATTTGCCTTCTGCAAGCTGCAAATGTGCTTCTCCCGTTATTTGCGATGAAAACGTATAGGCATAACGCCGTTTTGAACCGTTTTTGTAGATTTCGACTTTGACATAGACCGGTTTACCTTTTCTCTTTGCGACAATGTTGAGTTTGCCGACATTGAAATAGACCCGTTTTCGGATAGTATCGCCTTCATGAAGACGCACTCTGCCCAGACTCTTTTTCTGTTTGGAAGTCCCGGTACGGTACGTCGCCTTCAAAACATAGGTTCCTGCCGGGAGTTTGACCAGTTTTCCGCCACTGGTATAAAAAGTCTTGACACGGCGTTTCCCTTTGTAGACTTCCACCCAGGCGGAGATCGGCTTTCTGTTACTGTAGGCTTTGACACCCACCTGGCCCATATTGTGCTGTTCACTGTACCCGCCGCCAAGCAGACGGTCACTCATCCGCTCAAGCGGTGCCGTTTGTGCCGGAGACCGCTTTTTGTTAATGATTTTGGTAATAACGATTTTATTAGAAGGCGCACTCTCCTCTTTCGGTGTTTCCGGAGTCTCTACTACAACCGGTTCCTGCGGTTCGATTTTAGGAGGCGCTACCGGCTCTATTACCGGTTTGGAAAGTGTTTCAGACACCACCGGTGCAACAGGTTTGACCTGCGGAGCCGCTATCTGTGTCAAACCGGGTCCGGAAACCCTTTCATGCATAGCAGGTGTCGGCTGTGCCGGTAGCTGCGGTGCAGCACGGCGAAGATCAGGCTGTACCGTTTTCTCTGAAACCCTGTTTTGGGCGATTTTCGTTTCAAACGACGGAACACCCCGTCTGGAAGCGATCTGCGGTTTGGAAACAGCCGACGGCAACCCACTACCCTGAGATCCGGCAAAATCATCCGGACGAACAGCCTGCCCGAGAGCCGGCTTTGCAGTTTTGGTCTCGGCAAACAACTTCTTTTGCGCAAATGCGGGAGCGGAAACTTTCAGATCGGGACGACGCACATCCGAAAAAGCGGTTTTCTCTTCATGATATGCCGCTGCAGCCGGCTTTTGATACGTCGGTTTGGCATAATTTTGGTTCAGATTGTCATACGGTGCAAACTTCGCCTGTGCCGCAATAGCTGGCTTTTGATATACCTCAGCAGCAGGTTTTTCTTCAGGCACAACCGCCGGTGAAGATTGCAACCGAGGCACCTGTGCCGCGACAGACATCTGGTCAAACTGCTCTACCATACCGATATTTTCCGGCAAACTGTGAAATTTCGGTGCGGAGAGGATAGTTCCAGCGGCGACTTCCTGATCGGAAGGGGTGTTGTATTTGTTAATATTTGCAGGTTTGGAATTTTTTTGGGTAATTTTCAGGGGTTTATCTACAATGTGTTGTTGTACCGGTTTTTCCGGTTTTGTCTGAGAAGCAGCCCTCTTTTTTTCATCCTTTCTCACATCTCGTAAATCTTCGGAAATGGATGCCAGCGCTTTTTTAATTTTCTGTGCAAAGAGATCCAGAAAATTTGTCCCATCTTTTTCTTCTTTTTTGAGAATAGCCTCTGAAACGGGATGGGTAACCTCACGCTTTGCTACAGAAGCTGTTTGCATCTTTACGGGCGATTGCTGCACCGTTGACGCAGGTCGACACTCTATAATATTGCCCATGGCATCAAAACAGAACTCTTCGGTCTCTACTACTGCATCTTTCATATGCTTGATATGCTTCCCGGATTTCTGACGTTTTGTACTGGCTTTTAAAATCTTTTTTACTGTTTTAGGCAAAGCTTCAAAAGATTGTGTCGTATAATTAAAAAAGCCGCGATTCACTTTAATCTGCACTACATCACCCGGTTCGGTGGCATCGTTGAAAATGATATACATATCATCTTCCTGATTTCGATTTTCAAAATAGACTCGCGTACCGTTTTTCATCACGATATCGTAATTTGCCCTTGGGATAAGATGTTTGAAATCTTTACCGACAGAGAGTGTTTCCCCCTGTTTTGGATAAAACGTAATCAAATCACCCGACTTCAGCAGATGACTTTTGGTCACCAATTCAGCAGCAGATAAAAGTGTGAAAAGTAAAAGAAAAAGATAAAAGATAAATTTCAACGATACACCTTCTGTTTTTTTGATTTATTAAAGGAATTCTATTATACATTATTAAAATAATATTTAGGTTTCATGAGAGAATTCAGGTAAAATATCTTTAAGTTTTTGTAATTTATCTTCAACTATCAGTAGCTCTTCGATATCACGTTCCAATTTTTTGATGTCATAATCCGTCGTTGTGGAGACCAGAATGGAGTCATACATGGTCTTTTTGTCACTCTCGTCGATGAGCAACTCTTCATAAAGTTTCTCCCCTTTACGCAAACCGGTAAACCGGATTCCCAGCTCCTCTTTGTCATAAATTTTGAGCATTTTTTTTGCCAGATCGACGATTTTGACCGGTTCTCCCATATCGAGAATAAAGAGTTCGTTCTTTTGGGCGATTGCCGCCGCCTGAAGCACCAGCTGACACGCTTCCGGAATCAACATGAAGTAACGCGTGATTTCCGGATGGGTGATCGTCAGGGGACGATTTTGTGCTATCAGCTTTTTAAACCTGGGAATCACACTGCCGCTGGAACCCAGTACGTTACCGAAACGCACCGCCGTAATCAGCGTGTTTTTGCTCTCGACATTCTGGGCATAAAGTTCACATACCCGTTTGGTCGCGCCCATGACATTGGTCGGACGCACTGCTTTATCAGTCGAAATGAGCACAAACTTTTCAACATTGTATTTGATCGCCAGATCGATCGTATTTTTGGTTCCGATAATATTGTTGAGTACCGCTCCTTCG
>JALWRO010000113.1 GCA_027080605.1 Campylobacterales bacterium | reverse complement strand
GCATAGAGTGCCAGACCTTTCTCGCGACGGTAAACAGCGTAACTGAACAGACCCAGATATAGCACCATGAAGGAGTTGTCAATAAATAGCAGCAGCGGCAACAGTGCCAGATACCAGAACCGCATCCCCTTCAGATAGAGCCAGACAAAAAGTAGTGTAAAAAAGATCGCGATACTGGCGCTGTTTACCAGCAGCGCAGAACTCACGACACCCGGCAGCAGCATGAAGGTAATCACACTGAGCAACTGATCAGCAGGACGCCGGAGGAAGAAACGGCTCACTTGCCAGAGAAGCACAATGCTGCCAGCATGAAAGAGCATGAATGGCAACCGCAGCGCGATGTCATTTTGCCCGAAGAGTGCAGTGGAAAGACGCACCAGATAGTGCAGAAAATTGTGCTGATCATAGTAGATGAGTGCTTCATCATAACTGATCGAGAGCGTCGATGCACCGTAAAGCAGCAATAGAAAGTCGACTGCGATAAGCAGCGCGATGATCAGCCGGAGATTCATATCTTCAAAAAGTTGTCGATCATCTCATGTCCATACTCGCTCATGATCGACTCTGGATGGAACTGGATGCCATAGATCGCGTACCCGTCGATCTCCAGTGCCATGATCTCCTGATCGTCCTTGCTGTAGGCTGTCGGCTTGATGATATCGGGCAGATTCTCTTTGTTGACCACCAGCGAATGGTAACGTGTGGCAGTAAACTCTTCTGGCAACTCTTTGAAAACGGTGGTAGGCCGTACCACTTCGATCTGCGATGTCTTGCCATGCATCAGGTTTTTCGCCCGTACGATCTCACCGCCAAAACTCTGTGCGATGCTTTGATGTCCCAGGCAGATCCCTAAAATTGGCTTTTTGCCTTTGAAGTAGTCGATCGTATCAAGACTGACACCCGCTTCGTTGGGTGTGGCGGGACCTGGAGAGATGATGATCTTTTCAGGGTTGAGTTTCTCGATCGCTTTGACATCCATCTCGTCGTTTCGGATCACTTTGAGATCGGCACCCAGTTCCAGGCAGTACTGGACGATATTATAGGTAAATGAGTCGTAATTATCTATCATGAGTATCATGCAGCTATTTTACTCATATTTGTATTAAATACGCGAAAGGAGCAAAGCCCCTTTACACTGCGTAAACACTGGGTTCTCCTCAGCGGAGGGATCGCACATAGCTGAAGTATCTCAATAGCTTCCTTTACGCATCAACACGATAGCCGCGGTTTTGACGAGGATCATGATGTCAAGCTCCATCGACCAGTTGCGTACGTACCAGACATCGAGGCGTACCCGCTCATCGTAGGGGATATCGTTGCGGCCACTCACCTGCCAGAGCCCGGTGATACCCGGCTTGACAGCTGTAAAATAGTCGAAATAGTCACCATATTTGGCAATCTCATCTTCGATGATCGGACGGGGACCGACCAGTGACATCTTTCCCTGAAAGACATTGAAGAGCTGCGGCAGTTCATCCAGCGATGTACGGCGCAGAAATTTGCCCACTCGCGTGATGCGGGGATCGTCACGCAGCTTGAACTCTTTCTCCCACTCCGCCTTTTTGACCGGGTCGTTTTCAAGTATCTCTTCGAGTATTTCATCGGCATCGACACGCATGGTGCGAAATTTATAGATGTTGAAGAGGCGACCACCCTCCCCCACTCGCCGCTGTTTATAGATGGGGTCCCCTTTGCTGGAGAAGTAGACCACCACATAGAGCAGCAGTAAAAGAGGCAGAAAGAGGATAAAGAGTGTGATCGAGAGTACCTTGTCAAAGAGGAGTTTGATGCCCCGCTCACCCGGATGCAGCAGCTTGTTTTTGACATAGAGTGCCATCCCTTTGTGATTGATGGAGCTGAAAAATTCGGAGTTGATCAATGGCAGACTGGCGATGCGTGGCAGAACATAGACCCGGCTGATGTGGTGCAACACATAATCGACCATCTGAAACGCTTCATCTGTCTTTCTCTCCGCCATTGAAACCACCACGGCATAGTGGTGGTGGGAATCGACCAGATAGCGTATACGTTTCTGCGCCTCTTCGTCACTCATATCGTCGACCACTACTTTGCTGGCGATATCGTAACCAAAAGAGTTGTCATGTACGAACCAGTTGTTGACACTCTCCTCCCCCGCTTTGTCGCAAATGACCATAATATCTTCACGAAACGGCTCAAACTGCATGAAGTAACGCTTCAGCAGCCAGACACCCACCGGCAGCAAGATCACGTTACAGAGAAAAAAGAGTATGATGACACTTCGTGAGTAGTGGTCGTATGTACGCAGTGCAAAGATGATCAGCGTGATGGTGATGAATGCGAGGATATTGGCCTTTTCAATATACATAAACTCCATCGACATCACCATACGCTTGGTCATAAGGCGATAATAGGCGTAAAAGAGCAGATAAACCAGTATCATCCAGAGATACTTACCCAGATAGTGACTCTCGGGATGGTCGATGAACTGATAGCTTATGAGCAATCCCAAAGCAAGATCGACCAACAGCAACAGTGTAAAAATAGAGAGTTTGAGGAATGTATACTGCACTTTTTACCTATATTCTGTGATTATTTGAAGTGCACTATAGCAAAAAGGGGCTTTTGGGAGATTTAGGAATGAAAGCTTTTATGTAAAGAGAGTCTCTTGACCAGTCGGGATGGTAAGTGATCGTAGTTGTATCCAAGTCTATAAGCTACATATTTTGTCATTGAAAAGAGCACCGATTTGGGTAACGACAATGGAGCATTTTTAAACAGATATACCAACTCCTTTTTTGCCTGTTTAACACCGGTTGACTCCGTTGAGCTATATTTGTTGACCTCTTCCTGTATCCATCCGTTTGTCTTAAAAAATATACCGATGTCGAAGTAGCGTTTAAAAAGATCTTTCGCCGTATAACGGTGCGAATGCCATACCTTCGCATCCGCCGCATACGCCACTTTCTTTCCATCCAAAATAGCCCGTGCCGCAAATGCCATATCTTCGTTCATGATAAGCCCCTCTGTAAATCCTCCCACTTTTTTAAAATAGGAAGCCCGGTACATGGCACATGAATTGGAACAGAAGAAAGTCTTGATCCCCATCTTTTTCAAACTCTCTTTGGATTTTACAAACGAAACAGGCGGATAGTTCGTCTCTCTGGCAAACTTTTCAATCGGATCGGCATCTTCATGAGGAATCTGTCTGGCGTAAATGACCACGACATCCTCATCTTCAAACGGTTTGAGAAGATTTTCGACAAGTTTATCATCATATGGTAGAGCATCCTGTGTCATGAAGAGGTAAAAATCCGCCTCTTTTTGGAGAGCAAGGTTTCGGGTAGTGGCGTGGTTGAAGTCTGAACGGGAGATTTCAATCACCTCCGCATCTGCAGTTTTGGCAATCTGCACGGTGTTGTCTATGGAGGAGGAGTCGATGATAAGAATTTGGGAAAGAATGGTTTGCTTTTTAAGGAGCTTTAACAAATCTTTGAATACTTTTGCAGCATTGAGCGTAGGAATAATGACCAATACTTTCAACTATTACCTACTTTTTTTGGTTTTAAACGCATCATAGGCTTTTCTACAAAATGCCAGGACATGACTGCAAAAGTCATTGTTACAACGAAACCACTTATTAAATACCAAAATAAAGAAATTTCGGGGAAAAGATAAATAATAGATTGTTGCACTGGAAAAGCATAAATATAAAAACCATATGAATAATCAGCATGATTAAAAATAGAAAGAAAGTGTGCATTTGAAAAACCAAATGAAAGCACTAAAAATGGCACAAGCCCCAAAGACATAACCGTATATAGATTATGCCATTGATAAATAAAAGCCAAAAACAATAGCCCAATTACAAAAGTTTCAAAAGAAAAGTATCTCTTAATATTCCAGTGGTACATTGTCGCACCAGCCCAGAAAAATGTACCATCTATAAAAACTTGTCTTAAATCTGTACCATAGACTACTACCATATCAGAAGTCACTCTTGCCCAAATAACCGTCACCAACGCAAAAATAATAAATGCCATTAAAACAACATATTTGATATGCTTTTTAGACTGTGCAAATACGGCAACCAAGATATACATAAAAAACTCTACAGGCAAAGACCAGAGCGAACCATTTACAGCATTTGGCACATGATTATGCTCAAAAACACCGGGTAGATAATATGATATATGTAAAAAAGTATTTTGGAAATATCTACTCAGAGCAGGACTGGAAAAATACTCCGTCAAAGGCAAAGTAGTAAAAATGGGGCCCAATACAAAGATCGATAAGACAACCACCACAAACAGAGCAGGAAAAATCCGTAATACTCTTTTAGTAAAATACCTTTTTAAGGAAGGATCCATATCCCAGCTCATAGAGATTAAATATCCACTTATAGAAAAAAATATAAAAAGTCCAAGTTTATGAGTCAATGCGGTATGTAATGATGCCTCTTTCCCAGACAAAACAAAAGCATGTCCATAAAAAACCAGAAAAGCGGCAAAAAGCCTTATAAAGTTAAAATGATTCGCCTCATGTTTTGTTTGAATATACATACCTATTTCATGCCTCGTTGCCTAAGCTTGTGATACACTTTTTTAAAAAAGTTATAAAAGCGGTACAAGACAGGTATTCTCGCAATGACATTTTTCATCCCTTCTCTTGAAACAGTCATTACGTTGATCGACTGACTCAATTCCCGATAACATTCCACAACGTCAGCAGGTGTCATTTCCACTTTTAAAGTTCTTTGCTTCTCAACAGCTTTTTTATAATAGGAATCCAACTCTTCTTGTCTTTTTTTCGTATGTTCTTCATGAAAAGGAACACGATAAAGCGAAGTTGTTTTTTCTATATATTTAAAATCATTTTCCAATGAATACCTTGTCCATAAATTCCAATCTTCCAAATTATCCAAAGATTCATCAAAACCACCATATTTATCATACAACTCTTTTTTAAACAAAATAGATTGAATGGGAATATAGTTGTTGTACCACATCAGACATCGGGAAAACGGCTGTCTATAAATCACATCATGACTCATCTCTTCATAAATCAGAGGATCCTTCGATTGTACTTTTGTTGCAACCTGAAATGCAGAACTATAACATGCCCCAATATTTTGATCTGTTTCCAACTCTGATACCAACACTTCCAAATGATCTGCGAAAAAAAGATCATCATCATCTAAAAAAACAATATATTTTCCAGTTGCACGTTCTAAACCTACATTACCGCCTCTACATCTACCTGCTTTTGGCATAGCCACATAATAAACTTTATCGATATTGTCACTTTGTACTGCTTCAACATACTCTTTTGTATCTTCTGTACCATCTTCTACAACAATCAGCTCAATATGAGGATAAGTTTGATTTTTGATACTCTCTATCGCCTCTTTCAGATAACCAAATCTTTGACAACAAGTTCTTACTATTACTGATACAAGAGGAAAATTTTCCAGCTTTGTTTGTGAATATTCATAAAAAGCACCATCACGTATAAACTCATAATCCCAAAGAAGAAATTTATAGTGTATATCTTTTCGTTTTTTTCTATTAGACAGAAAATACGGTGCTTTTTTGCCAATTTCCAACATATTTTTAAAAAGTTTCCAACGTTGAGAGTTAAACTGCTTTGGAATCATAAAAAGCCCGAGATATAGTAAAACACCTTTCCCGATAGCCCTGATACCACCATATCTCATGCGTAACAAAACATTAGAAGAAGTACTGCCCAAAAATTGCAACTCTTTCACTTGATTTGCCACTTCATAAGTAAAGTGCCAACATACCGCTTTTGGATAATATTTCAATTTATAACCGTGGTCTCGTAAGCGATAAGATATTTCCACATCTTCGCCGTACATAAAAATCTTCTCTTCATAGCCGCCGATTTTATCCAAAGCAAATTTACGAAATAAAATACACGCACTACTGGACCAATTTGTTTCCAATGTAACAGGATTATAGTACTTTGGATGTTCATAAGGTTTTTGTCTCAGTTCCCACGATGCAACATTCTCATCATCTTTTGATGCATAAGCAACCACTTTTTCCAAACTATCTTTTTCAAATTCCAGATCAACATTGGTCACCAAGAGAAATTCTGATTTAGCATTTTTTATATTGTTGTTATGCCCTGCACCAAAACCAAGATTTTTTGCATGAAAAAGATGAAAAGATGCAAACTCATTTGATTTTTTTGCTTGAATTTCCTGGAGTTTTTGATAAGTTTCATCACTGGAGCTATTATCAGTAATATAGATATTGATTAACGATAATGGATAATTTTGATTTTCCAAAGATTGAAAAAAATTTTCTATCCACTTTTGAGAATTATAAGTGACGATTGAAATATCTAATGGCTTCATGAATCAGGACTCTTTTTAAAACGAAATAATTTTTTTATTCTATTTTTTATACGCATTGATTGTGCTAAATCTTGTAATTGTTGTATTGTTTGGTTTTGATTTTGCATGTGTTTTTCTTTTTCATGAAGTTGTTGCTTCTTCACTTGAATTTGTTGCTCTTTTTCATGAAGCTGTTGCTCTTTCTCTTGAATCTGTTGTAAAATATTGTATCTATGCTTCAAATAATTGTGTTGATAAAAGTACGGCAAAAAAAATTATGATTGTTAAGAGAAGTGGCTTCATTAAAAATCCTTAGCTAAATTGTTGAGCAATACCATATCATAATAGCAAGCATTAGATGTAGAACAATCAATGTTGGTGAATTGTTAAAACGTCTCGAAAAAGATAATTATAATAAATACCTGAGTGATCTGCATGGGCATGTAATTCTATGAGATTTATTACAGTAATTTTATATAGCTATTATAAAAATGTATTTTCTAACCATCCCAAAC
>JALWRO010000112.1 GCA_027080605.1 Campylobacterales bacterium | reverse complement strand
CGACCAACCCGTACCACTGACCAACAACCTCATTCTGAAAAAAGTGCGTATCGCCTACAACCTCAAAGAAGCGGATCTCTTTGCCATTTTTCACGCAGTGGAAATCGACATCACCAAAGGAGAACTAAGCGCACTCTTTCGCAAAAAAGACCACAAAAAATTCCGCCTCTGCCCGGACTCTATTTTGCAGTTATTTTTGGAGGGACTGGAGATTTGTGAGAGAGGGAGTGATTAACCTTTTTAAGTGGCTTTTTTATCTGATAATCTACTGTGACCTCTTCTTTCGTAGTACAATGTCCTTTCTCAATAATACAAAAAATGCCTGTTATTGCCCAAATACGACAAATAGCTATTTTATCCCATTCAAAGTATTAATTTGCAAATAATGCATAAATTAAATATATATTAAACATTTGATTTAGTAGCTCTTTTTGCTATAATGAGTGTTAATAAATAGTTCGTAAGGAAATAACTATGAGCAAAAGTTCCACTCAATTTGACACCTACCTCAATCAAATTCCACACTTCAAACAATATCCCCTTATGCGTCCATATGTTGGTAGTAATTACTCTTCAAAAGACAACAAAATACTGCTAATAGCAGAAAGTTTCTATCTCCCCAATGAATGCAAGTTAAATAAAGAATCTCAACATTGGTATAATGCTAATGAAAGTAAATTGAGTGACTATGAAAAACGATGGATTAATTGTCGTGGATTGATTGAGTGCAATTGGAACTCTCACGGACATTTCATTTACAGAGAACTTAATCGTGTTATGATGGAAACAACGGGAGAAGGCTTTAGTTCAGTTGCATTTATGAATGCCTTTCAGAGACCTGCATGCCAAGAAGGGCGTTCATTTCAATATGACTGTGAACCTATTGATATACAAAAAGCAGTCGATACTATTAATGCTGTTCAAGACATTTTAACACCAAATATTGTAATTTTTGTTGCTAAATATCCTTGGGATCTCCTTGGCAACAGGATCAAAGAAAAAAGCATTGCCCAAAAATATACTTTTGTCTGTCATCCGGGGACAGGAGGAAGATACTGGCACAATATAAACTACCGTCATGGCAGAAAAAAGTTCGTCGAAATATTACAAACCAATTAGGGGAATTGTGTGAGTCATGGCTTCACTTATAATACCCCACACACAGTTCGCAGTTCGAGGTCAGGGCTTTACTTTTAACTTTTCAACGCTGAAACAAGTCCAAATATAATAAACATATTGAAAATTGTGAGAGGTCAGGACTTCACTTTTAACTTGGGGATCCCTCTGCTTTTTAAAAAAAATTGAACAAAAATCTTTGAAAAAAGATAAATTGCTCCAATTTTAGATAAAATAGACACAAATAAATAATATGGAGACAATAATGGAACTTAAACCGAACTATATTATAGATAATAAAAACCATAAAATTGCCGTTCAATTGGATATAAAAACATATAAAAAAATAACAGATACACTTGAAAATTATGCACTTTATAAACTAATGGAAGAAAACAAAGATAATGACAAACTATCTTTAGAAGATGCAAAAAAATATTATCAATCTTTAAAACACTAAAATGAAAATTGAATATAGAAAAAAGTTTTTAAAAGAACTTTCAAAACTGCCAAATAACTATGCAAAAATAATTGAAGAGTTTGTATTTGATGAATTACCAACGTGTAAGAACCTTGAAGAAGTTGGTAAAATTGAAAAAATGAAAGGCTATAAACAATACTTTAAAATTAGATTTGGGAACTATAGAGTTGGTATCAAAAAAGAAGATGATGGCATTATCATTGAAACAGTTAAACACAGAAAGGAGATCTATAAATTTTTTCCATAACTAGCTGTTTAAATTAAAAGATAACAAAAACCAGGAGGGAAGTAAGTACTCCCTAAAATGGGTTACTTACTTCTCAAGATAACCCTTATGTCTCTCAAAGGAATATCACATGTGGTTTGACGAACTAACAGGTTTTCATGAAGAATCCCCTGAACAAGTTCGAAAGAATTTGTCTGTCGAGGGAACGATACTGAGATCCAAAATAAACGGGAAAGCGTGTCATTATGGAAAATTGGAAACACCCTCTTTAGCGGAATTAAGAGAGCGCGTTCATGATGACCAAACAACATCAGGAAAACTATCGCTTCATGAAGTCGTAGCCGATGTTCAACAACTGCATACCGACAAATCCAATGCCGGATCACTGTTTCAGGTTGCATCACAATTCAATCTTTTAGAAATGGTCTCTCCCGATATTACACCGGAGCAAGGTGTTAGCAGATATGAATATGACCACACTCAGGGTCCTGCCTGTGCCATAGCGGCAGGGGCGGGAACGATTTACAGAAACTATTTTGTTGAATGCAACGGTCAAATCGGACAAAGTGCTGACAATCAGATAGATTGCCTCGCCGATATCGGTGCGGCATTACATAACACAAATAATCGTCTCTGGCAAATGCGTAACGGTTATGCTCTGGCGTCAAGGGAAGGGTTACATGAAATTAACAGTAAATTGCAATCTGCTTCTGAATCTGAGCTCAATGCGCTGAGAAAGCTGCTACGCATCGGCATTCAGTGGGATACGGAAGTCACCCTCAACAATGCCAAACATTTAGTGACGCAAGCGTATTGTGCAGCGCTTCCGGTTGCCTATGCACAGCATCCGCCAGAGTTATGGTCCAGGTTTGCCCAAATGATACTGGAAGCTGCATACGAAGCAACCATATGTGCAGGCGTGTTAAATTCCTGCAGAGGTAAAAGCAACAAAATTTATCTCACACTTCTCGGTGGCGGTGTTTTCGGTAACAAACCGGAATGGATCACCAAAGCGATTTTTCGTGCCCTGACGCTGTATAAAATGAAAGATATACAGGTATTTATTGTAAGTTATGGTCATTCAAAGCCTCACGTACAAAAATTGATTCAAGAGTTTAATAGTGGCTAATGAAAGACAGTTCTCAGGGGTTAATTATAAGGACAAGTAGCGGAGAAACCTTGACAATATTCCCTGGATATACTACAATTGTATCTACAAAAAGCTTTAAAGGTTATTACTATGAAACAGGCTATCAATATTAGATTAGAAAAAGATGTTTTGGAAACTCTTGATGAATATGCCGCAGAATTAGACAAGACAAGAACAAGTTTGATTGAAAAAGCAATTGAATTGTACTTTGATAAATTAGATGAAATGGTTGCCGATAAGCGAATTGACAATCTAAAATCAGGCGAAAGCACTTTAGTGCCATTGGAAGAAGTCTATAAAAAAGCCGGTATTGATGTATAAAATAGCATTTGATAAAGATGCAGAGAAAGAATTTTTAAAGTTAGACTCTCAGGCACAAAAAATAGTATCTGCTAAGATTTTGGATTTGCGAGACGGTAATTTTTCCAATGATAAGCCACTTAAGGGAAAACACAAAGGTAAATTTAGGAAAAGAGCGGGAAACTACAGAATAATTTATCTAAAAGAAAATGATTACCTCGTTATATCTATCATAAGAATTGCACATAGGAAAGAGGTGTATTGAATTTTTTATAAAAAACAATACATATCCGTAGTTCACCCCTTCCTAAAAAATTTCCGAAAAATTCCCTTCTGCTCTTTCTCTTTCAACTCTCTGAACTTCATGATCTCAAACCGGAGCTTTCGCAGGTGTACTGGGACGTAAATTTCAAATTTTTCTTTTTTCACATCAACGCTCCAGAAATTTTTCCAGCTCTTTGATCGCTTTTTCATTTTTGATGCGAAATTTGATCTCGATGCGTCTTGACGCTTCTCTGTCCTCTTTGCCGTTGGTATCGTAGATGAGGTTTGCATAGGAGCGTCCGCTAGCGCTGAGGTATTTTTCATAAAGTTCGCGGTGTGTTTTGTCGCTTTTGTAGAGAAATTTCATCACTTCGAGGGCTCTTTTTTGCGAGAGTGCAAGATTGTACAGATAGCCGCCTACACTGTCGGTATAGCCTTCGATTGTAATCCCTTCGATATACTGACGGATTTCAGGATCGAGCAGGAGTGTCTGGATATATTTTTGCAAGATCTCATGAAGTTCTCTTCTGGAGCCGGGTTTGAGGCTATACTCTCCGGGATTGAACAAGATATTTGAGGCAAAGCGCATTGCCCCGCTTTTGGGATCGATCTCTATCGAATCGCCGAGTCTCTCTTTGAGTTTGGAAACCACTTTGATCCGAATACCGGTCAGATTTTTGATACGTACTTTCGTGATATTAAGTTCATCGACCAGCTGCTGGTGTTCGATACTTTGCTGCAGCAGTTTTTTTCCCAGCGCAGCGATCTCTTCCTCTTTGAGTACCAGCACATTTTGCATACCAGAGAGGTTTTGTTCCACACTGCTGAGATTGCTCTCGAGTGAAGCGATTTTCTGTTTCATTTCATCATCGCTGCGTTCATAGTCGAGAATCAGATCTTTCAGTTTCATCACTTCGTTGCCCTGCAGGGTCAGTTTCTGCGATAACGCCTCTTTTTGTGCTTCGGTTTCAGAGAGTCTGGCGATGCTCTCCTCCAGCTCCTTACGCAGCTGCCGTATTTTGGCATTGGTAGACTGCAACGCATTTTCACTCAATCCCAGTGCGGCGCGTTTTTGTGCCAAATCCTGCTGGACGTAGACATAACGCACGACAATCGCCCCCACCAGCAATATAAAGACAAACAACAAACCCGCCATCAGGTCTGCGTACGATATCCAGAAATTCTGTTCCTCTTTGGTATTGTCCTCTTTAAACATCTTTTCGCTACTTCATATCCCGCAGCGTGGAAAGCTCGCGGATGATTTTCGCCGTTTCACTGTCGATGAGTTCCAGTGAAGTACGCAGTTTGTTGCTGTATGCTTCATCGAAATTTTCAAGATGCTTGTTATACGCATAGCCGATTTTGGTCGTTTCACTCTTCATGATCTCTATATTTTGCAAAATAGCGCCGTAGAGCTCTTTCACATTGTCGGCGTTGATATTGTCCAGAGCATTGGTCAGTTTTTCGATATGGCTGTTCAGGCTTCTTGTCACGGAAGAGAGGTTCTCTTCTTTGAGTGTCAGCTCCTGATTGACCAGACGAAGCAGTTTTTGGCTGGTTTCCAGACTTTTGACCACCTCTTCCATCTTGAGTCTGATATTTTCATACGAGTCAAAAAGCTGGTTGCTGACTTCCATACTCTTTTCACTCAGGCGTGCGATATTGTCAAAATGTTCGGAAGATTTCTGGAAAGCGTTCTGTTCATGATGGATAATAGAATCGAACAGATTCAGCCTCTGCTCCAGACTGTGCTGGATATTGTCTATAAATTCGTTGGAAGATATTTTGGAAAAGAGTTCGTTGAGATTGTCGAAGTTTTTCAGACTCTGGGTAAAGTGAACCTGCTCGATCTCTTCCCGTGTCCAGAAAAAGTGGCGCGTATTTTCACGGATGGAACGCACACTTCTTTCAAATTCACTCATCCCTTTTTTTTCGAAAAAGATCCACCATAAAGAGAGAAAAATACCGTAGATAGAGACGTAAAATGCCGTACCGACACCTCCCAGAAGCTGGGAAATCTCTTTTTCCAGCTGTGCGGAGTCCTGTGAAGAGAAATCCGGCATCGTCAGCGCGATAGAGATAAACGTACCCAAAATACCGAGTGTCGGGAAAACGGCACCGGCAACCGATGCAAAATTATCATTGCGCAGAGAGGCGGAAAAATTTTTGATAAATGCGTCAAAAGGAGCGTTCGCTTTGTGCACCCCGCCGATTTCGAGAAGATTTTTGTCAATATACTTCTCCAGCTCCACTCCGAGCAAACCGTGACGTCTTTTGAATTTACACGCGGCGTAATATGCGTTATGCTTCATGAAGAAAAGATAGATGAGGAAAATCATTCCGATCATTATGACACTGTGTATCTCCATTCGCAGGGAGATATAGCCCATATACGCGGCAACACTTCCAAGAAAAATCAAAAACGGCATCCAGAAAAGGTTTACCACTCTTAAAAAACAGCCTTTTTTCTTCCTCTTGTCCAGATGAAAATCTACCAGTTTCTCCTGCTCTGTCATAGTCGCTCCTGATGTTTGACAAATTATAACATCTTTGATTGAACGGGAACTTTTTTTAAAAGATTATTTTTCTTTATAGTGTGTGCAAGGCTTTCCGCTGCTTTTTCGTACCACAGCGGAAGGGATTTGAAGGGACTTAAATCCAAATGCCTTGCATCCGTGGGGTTGGTTTTTATCCCACGTAACGTAGTAATAGATACATCGTTTGCAGTTGATTCGCTGCAAAGGTTAGTTCCTCTTTTTGTGGGTCAACTCTTTCGCCGCTTCTGCAAAAGCACCCTGAAAGTCGGTAATTTTACCTCCGTGTTTTTTGGCAAACGCTTCAGCATCTGCTCTGTTTGCAAAGGCATATTTACTGACACGACTCATGGTTCCCCGAACATCGCTTCCCACAACATATGTCGCTTTTTCGACAGGAATAAAACGCAGACTTTTGACATCGACCACCTTGATATTTTGCACTTTTTTATGGTTAAGTACTTTGTCTTCCGCCAGACAGTGAATAGAACAGTATTGTTTCACTTTACCGTCAACTTCGGCGACATGGTTCGTTTTATAAAACATCGGCAGGTTCATACCGCATATTGCGCAAGAGGTCTTATTTTGACCTTGTTGCAAAATCTGTGCTTTTTGGACAGGAACACTCTGAAACATGTGACGCATCATCTTGTGCTTTGAGGTACTTTTTTGTACCGGCTGTGTCGCGGAACAGGCGCCTAAAATCAGCAGTGTCACCAATAACGTTAAAGAAGAGATAAATTTCATACAAACCCTTTCAAATAGATATTTCCGAAAATTGTACAAAAATTTTGTTAATTTACTGTTAACTATCACTTTTTAGTTATAGATAAGTTTTTTCCAAGAATAATTTATATTATAT
>JALWRO010000111.1 GCA_027080605.1 Campylobacterales bacterium | reverse complement strand
CGAGTATTCTCGGCGTGTTGAGCGGTACGGACGGCAATCCCATTACTATTGGGAAAAACACACTGCTGGGTGCAAATTCTGTCACCGGTATTCCATTGGGTGACGGCTGTATTGTTGATGCAGGTGTTGCGATTCTGGCGGGTACCAAAGTATTGATCGATACCGATGAGTTTTTGAAAATCAAAGAGGCAAATCCTGAGTGGGATGCCGAAGATACCGACGTCTTCAAAGGGGCGAAACTGGCGGGACTCAACGGAATTCATTTCAGACAGGACAGTATCTCGGGTGAAATCAAGGCTTTTCGAAGTACCAGAGAAGTCAAACTCAACGAAGAGTTGCATTAAAGGACGGGACTGAAAGTCCCGCTTTCGGGGGAGTACTACTTGTCTCCCTCTTTATATTTTTTAACCGAAACCACAAACGGTTTTTCATATTTGTGCATCGTTTTGCGTTTTTTGACCTGACGCAGTCTGGCACGCATCTTTTTGATGATATCTTTCTGTTTGACTTTATCTGCCGGAAAAGCGTAAGTCGATCCATCGGTCAGATAAAAGACAATTTTTCCCTCTTTCCCGTCATACTTCATGTACATAATGTCGTAGTAGTAGATTTCAAAGACATCACCGCAGGCATTTTTTTTCGTTTTGACTTTGCGAAATCCTTTTTTGGTTACTTTAACATCATCATGAAAAAGGTGGTATTTTGCACATCCTGTAATGAATGTGATCGAATCGGGACACAGATAGATAAAATCTATCGTAAATGCCATCGGTGCACGTTTTTTCAGCTCAGGAAAATTGCTGTGGCGTTTGAAAAAAGGGCAGTGTGCCGTTGCTTTGGGGTTGGGAATGACATCGGGCTTGTCACACTCGACATGCCCTTTGTTTTTCCCTTTGAGGGTGTCGAAAAAGGCATCTTTGTATTTGACGGTATATTTCCAGAAAAAGATGGTGGAAACGACGATAAAAAGTGTAACGAGTATGACCGATGCGATAATAGAAGCATTGGGAAAATCGAAGTAGAGCGTGACAAAGAGGGTAATCGGAATCAATACCAGTGCTTCACGGCAGAAGCAGCCGGTATAGAGCATTACCTTTTCGAGTAACGATTTTTCCACACTAAACCAGATTATCCGATTTCACAGTGATCGACACCGAGTTTTTTGATCAACTCTTCGAAAAAGTTTTCCGAAGCCTTGTCGTAGTCGTCATGAAATTCGAGACAGAAATCCCCGGTAAAATCCCCTTTGGGGGTGATGATTTTGGTAGGGTAGATCTGATATTTTTTGATCAACTCATTGGCGACGTTAAAAATCTCCTCTTTTTGTTCCAGAGAGTGATATTCGAGTATCATTCTGCTGTAGCGCTCTTCCATTTCATGATATGCTTTAATACATGCGGGTTTTGACATGGTTCTTCCTTTTACATCCACTCTATCAGTTTTGAGACTTCTGTCGCTTCAAAACATTTGATATTGTCTATTTTTTCAAGGGGTAATTTTGGCACAATTGCCCTTTTGAATCCCTGAGTTTTTGCCTCTCTGAGACGAATATCGAGGTTGTAAATATCGCGGATATCGCCGATCAGCGAGACTTCGCCGATAAAGATCGTATCTTTGCTGATGGCACGGTTGCGAAAACTGCTGATGATGGCGGCGATAATTGCCAGATCGGCGGCGGTTTCGCCGATTTTGATACCGCCGGCGATATTGATGAAAACATCGTATTCGTTGAACGGGAGGTCGAGTTTCCGCTCCAGCAGTGCCAGCAGCATTGTCAGGCGGTTGAGTTCGTAACCGGTGGCACTGCGTTTGGGGTTGGGATAGCCGCTTTGTGCGACAAGCGCCTGCACCTCCAGCACAATCGGACGACTTCCCTCCATCAGTACGGTAATTGCCGATCCGATACCCGCTTCACCGCGGGTAAAAAACTTTTTGGAGATATCCTTTGCACTGACAAGTCCCTCTTTGCTCATCTCGAAAATCGCCACTTCACTGGTGGAGCCGAAACGGTTTTTGATACCGCGCAGCATCCGCAGTTCTCGGTTCGCATCCCCCTCGAAGTAGAGCACCGTATCAACCATATGCTCCAGCACCCTTGGTCCCGCGATCGATCCCTCTTTGGTTATATGCCCGATAATGAAAATGGCCACGTCATGTTCTTTACCGTAGCGCATCAATTCAAAGGTGATTTCCCTGACCTGCGAAACACTGCCGGGTGCGGAGGTCACTTTTTCGGAGTAGAGTGTCTGGATAGAGTCGACGATGAGTACTTCAAAGTCGTCGCGGTAGAGTTCGGCAAAAACATCTTCGAGTTTGATTTCAGAGAGCAGATAGAGTCTCTCTTCGTTGGCATCGAGACGGTTGGCACGTATTTTAATTTGACCGAGTGACTCTTCACCGCTGACGTAGAGTACTTTTTTGCCCGCTTTTGCCAGATTACCGCCGATCTTGAGCAGCAGGGTCGATTTTCCGACACCGGGACTGCCTCCGATGAGTGTCAGGGAACCGGGGACGATTCCGCCGCCGAGTACCAGATCGAGTTCCGCATCGTTGGAAGAGAAACGGGTATGCTGCTCCTCTTTGATGGCGGTAATGGGAAGTGCTTTAGATCTCTCTTTGCTTTTGGAAGAGGTGGTTTTGAGGACTTCCTGCTGTGCGGTACTCAGTTCCAGAAACTGATCCCAGGCGCCGCAGTTGGGACACTTTCCCAGCCATTTACCGCTTTGGTAGCCGCACGCCTGACATTCAAAGAGTTGTCGTTTTTTTGCCAAATGGAACCTTTTTACGCTTCTTCGGTGTAGATTTCATCGAGCAGGGCATCGACGAATTGCTCTTTGTTAAACGGAATCAGGTTTGCTTTTCCTTCTCCGACACCCAGAAAGAGAATCGGTTTCTGAATCTCTTTGGCAATCGAAAAGATCGCACCCCCTTTGGCGGTTCCGTCTAGTTTGGTGACAATCAGCGCATCGATACCGATCATTTCATGAAAAGCGTGTGCCTGTGCAATAGCGGAGTTGCCCTGTGTCCCGTCGAGTATCAGTGTTTTTCGATCCGGCGCGCCGCTTTTGGCTTTGTCACAGATACGTACGATTTTCTGCAACTCTTTGGCGAGATTGGATTGTGTATGAAGTCTTCCTGCCGTATCGATCAGTACGTGGTCGATCCCTTTTGCACGGGCTGAGCTGATGGTGTCGTATGCCACTGCGGAAGGGTCGTGTCCCTGTCTGGTGGCGACGATCGGTACATCGATACGCTCCGCCCACTTCTTGAGCTGTTCGATTGCTGCGGCACGGAACGTATCCGCTGCGCCGAGCATCACGCTTTTCCCTTCGGTTTTCAGGCGAAACGCCAGCTTGCCTATAGTCGTTGTTTTCCCGGCACCGTTGACACCGAAGATAAGTTCGACAAAAGGTTTTTCCGTTGTTTTCGCTTCATGAGGTGCTTCAATAAAATAGCTGAGCAGTACTTTACGCAGAGGTTCACGTTTCACCTGATCAGAAGGGGGCAGGTAGTAGATGATCTCTTCGACTGTTTCATACGCGACATCCGCTTCCAGGAGTATCTCTTCGAGCAGCTCTTTGGAAACGGTTTGCTCTTTTTTGGGTGCGACACTGCGGATCGCTTCCGCAGTCTTTTTGAAAAAGCCGAACATGCGCCTATTTCCCGGTCTGTTTGGTCAGTGCTCTCTGGATATCGGCTTCGATCATCTCCTGAGGTGCAGCACCGACATAGTGGGTAAAATAGTCGCCGTTGGTGTCGTACATCACCATGGTCGGCAGACTTCGGATACCGCCGAGTGCATCCGCCAGTGCAAAGTTTGCGGGTGAATTGGTGACCGGATAATTGATCCCCATATCCTCTTCAAACTGTTGAATTTCCAGGTCGTCTTTATTCTCTTCCATCAAAATACCGATAATCTGTACTTTGCCTTTGTACGCTTTCTGAATATCTGCGAGGTGCGGTATCTCAGCACGGCACGGTGGACACCATGTCGCGAAAAAATCGAGTAAAACGATTTTGCCTTCATATCCTTTGAAGATAATTCCCTTCGGTGTCGCCGTCAGGAGAATATCTTCCCCGTTTGTCGTGTGGAGGGTGATGGTACTGGGTGCCTCTTTCTCCTTTGCCGCGTTTTCCTGTACCGCTTTTTGCTGTACCGCTTTTTGCTGAACACTGCTCTCCTGATTTTTTTGCGGATGCTCTTTTTTGCGTTCACATCCGCTGAAAAGCAGCAACGATCCCAAAAGTGTTACGATAGCGATTTTTGTCAACATGTAAATCCTTATTATGTTAGAATAGAATGAAAGCTGTATCATACCATTATTCGGAAATAATTCAGCTTGTATGTTTCATAAAAGCAAATTATAGTGAACCAGGACTTATATTTTGGATAAAAAAAGTTTTCGAAAGCTCTGTATGGCGAAATTGCGCCGCAGGGAGAGCCCGTATGTCTCTATGTCGGATAAAAAAGCAGCCCGCCGTGTCGAGGCGATTATCGATGTATACAAACCGCGTTCGATCCTCTTTTATATGCCGATGCCGATCGAAGTGGACTTGCGAAATCTGATGCAGAAGATGCGCAAAAAATACAAAATATTTGTTCCTTTTATAGTGAAAGAAAGTTTCAAAATGGTAAACTATCGTTTGCCTTTGAGACGGAACAGCTATAAGATTTACGAACCGCCGCAAAGCCGCCTGAAGATAAAAGATGTAGATATGATTATCGTTCCTGTCGTAGGGGTCGACGGAGCGTGTAAACGGGTGGGTTTTGGCAAAGGTATGTACGACCGATACTTTCAAAAACTTAAAAAACGTCCTGTTGTCGTATTTGTGCAACGGGTGCAATGCGCCACAAAAGAGATTGTCACGGATGATTATGACATCATGGCGGATTTTTACATTACCCCTAAAGAGACTTTATACAGAGGTAGAAACGATGATAACAGAGATCGCAATCGCGTTCGCAGGCGCCCTCGCGGGTGCAGGCGTTACCGCGCTGATCACCAGAAGAAGCCATAACGCGAGCCTGAGTCTTTTCCTCGATCAGGCAAAAGCCAAAGCGAATACTATCGAACATGAAGCGGAAAAACTGCTTCAGGATGCCAGAATCAAGGCAAAGGACCTTGAACTCGAAGCGAAAAACAGTTATGAAGAGAAGAAGCAGAAACTGTTGAATGAGTATGAAAAACGTTTTGCCCAGCTCGAACAGAAAGAGCAGGATGTGCATACGCTTTTCAAAGATGAACTGAAAAACATTATGTCCGAAAAAGAGGATGTAAAAAAAGAGAAAGCCGCGCTTCAGGAGTACAAAGAGGAGCTGCAGAAAAAAGAGGTGGAACTTCAGACCAAACTTGAAGATGCCGACAAACTGATCGAACGCTCCGCCGGTATGACCAAAGATGAAGCGAAGGAGATCGTACTCAAACGCGCCGAAGAGAATGCCCGTGCGGAGATTGCGCACATTGTCCGTAAATATGATCATGAAGCGAAAGCAAAAGCGAAGAAAAATGCTAACTATATACTGGCGCAGGCAACAACACGTTTTGCAGGCGAATTTGCGGCAGAACGTCTGATCAATACAGTCAACCTGCCGAGCGACGATATCAAGGGACGGATCATCGGCAAAGAGGGGCGCAATATCAAAGCGCTGGAGATGACTCTCGGTGTCGATGTCATTATCGACGATACGCCCAATGTCATTATTTTGAGCAGCTTCAATCTGTATCGTCGTGCGATTGCGACACAGGTGATCGAAGAGTTGATTCAGGACGGACGTATTCAGCCGGCGCGTATTGAAGATATCTACAAAAAAGTGACCGAAGAGTTTGAACAGAAGATTTATGAAGAGGGCGAAGAGATTCTGCTCGCTCTCGGTATCGCCGATATGCATCCGGAGATTATCAAACTGATCGGTAAACTGCGTTTCAGAGCCTCCTACGGACAAAATGCGCCCGGACATTCGCTGGAAGTCGCGAACCTTGCGGGGATTATTGCGGCAGAGTGCGGCGGAGACGAAAAACTGGCAAGACGCGCGGGGATACTGCACGATATCGGCAAAGCGTTGACACACGATTTCAGCGGAAGCCATGTCGATCTGGGTGCGGAAGTGTGCAAGCGTTACAATGAACATCCGGTGGTCATCAACGCCATCTATGCGCATCACGGTCATGAAGAAGCCAATAGTATCGAATCGGCCGCTGTCTGTGCTGCCGATACCCTCTCTGCCGCCAGACCGGGTGCGCGGCGTGAAGTACTCGAAGCATTTCTTAAAAGGGTGCAGGATATCGAAGATATCGCCACATCCAAAGAGGGTGTGCGCTCCGCATATGCGATCAATGCCGGACGTGAAATCAGGGTGATCGCCAACGCGAAACTGGTCAATGATGACGAAGCGGTGCTCCTTTCCAAAGAGATCGCCCGCGAAATCGAGGAGAAAGTGCAGTATCCCGGCGATATCAAAGTCAACGTCATCCGTGAGTTGCGTGCGGTAGATTACGCCAGATAAGCGGATGCAGCGCTACACTTTTTCCGATATTTTCGCGGAGATACGGAAATATAAAAAAGAGCTGCTGCTCGCCAATATCGTTGCACTCCTTGCGGCACTGGCAGCGGCTCCCGCGCCGCTGCTGATGCCGTTGCTGGTCGATGAAGTCCTGTTGCACAAACCGGGCTATCTGACACAAAAGATCGACTGGCTTTTTGGCGCTTCTCATGAAGCGTGGTTCTATGTGGTAGTCGTACTTGTTCTGACGCTGCTGCTGCGTACGCTCTACTTTTTCCTAAGTGTGATCCAAAGCTGGTACTTTACGGTGATCTCTAAAAATATTACCTATAAAATTCGTCGTGATCTGCTCGATCAGATTGCCAGGGTAAGTTTACGTGAGTTTGAAAATTTCGGCGGCGGGAAGATCTCCTCGTTGGCGGTTGTTGATGTCAATACGATCGATCTTTTCCTCTCCTCTTCGATCAGTAAGTTGATTATTTCCCTCTTCATGATCGTCGGGGTAT
>JALWRO010000110.1 GCA_027080605.1 Campylobacterales bacterium | reverse complement strand
CTTCTATCGGGTCGTGTTTTTGCGCTCTGGCAACTTTTCGTAATAGCACTTTTTTGCGCTTCTTTTCCCGCTTCTCCCAAAGAAGAAAAAACTTCTTAGCAATATATTTCATCGTAAAGTTTCCAATGTAATTATTTCTATTCATTTCTTTTTTATGATTTTATCAAATTATCCAATCTAATCAAATAAAACAATAAGCATAATAGGCACACTTTCTACACTTTCGCGCCAAAACAGGCTTGGGCGGTGCCGGACTGTCGATAAGCGTTTCGATCTCCTCCAAAATCTGCAACAGCTTTCGTTCATTCTCCGCATCCAGTTCCACATAGTGGATTTTGCGCTTTTGCCTGTTCTTTTCGATAAACTCGATCTTCCCTTTTCGCTCGATCCCCTTCTGCTTCAGTTTATAGAGATACAAAAGCACCTGCCACTTCACCGCTTCTATGTCGCTGTCGCTCTTTTTGACCTCAACGAGATACTCTTTGGTAAGTTTGTCTATCTTGACATTATCGATCGCGATCTCCGCATTTTTACTCTCCTCTTCATTGATCTCATGAAGCACTTTGCCGATGCGAACATCTTCGGAGTTATCTTCCAGGTTGATGCGGTTTGCGTGGAGCCAGCACTGGGTTTTGCAGTGGAAATAGTAGTTGATGAGGGTTCCGGTAATATTACTATGCACTTTCTTCCTCCACCTTTATTTGCCTAAAGGAACAGACTTTGACACTGTTGTTCATACGCAACTCTGTCAAACTTTCCTTCATTGATAAACAATTCATAATCCGCAATATAATAATACCCGCCGATCTCCTCACCCACACAAGGTCTGCTATTTTCATTATATTTGATGATAGTAAATGTAAAAAACTGCATCAATGATTGTATGTGAGAGCGCTTGATCGCCTGCTCACTAAAATTTTCAATGGTGTTAAGTTTTAGATATTTTTCCCATACTTTCTGACCATCCAGGAAATCATCTGTCAAAAAGCATGGATCAATATCAGTGAATTCTTTGACGCCTTCATAAAGGGACAAATCAATTTTGAAAGGGAAATAGAGTGTGAAGTTTTTCGAATTTATCAGCGTCATTGTTTTACTGATCTCTTGAAAATTCAGATTCTGTACATTTCTGTCAAACTCTTCTTTGGTCGTAACAGTACCGTTTTCAAAACGCAGTCCTTTTTGTTTGATATTTTCCAGAACTTCATGATAATAGAGATCAAAATTTTTTTCCCTCAGAATATCCTGATACTTTTTTTGTCTCAAATCAAAACCCAGTCGATTGTCACCTCTGTAAATCATAGAAGCATCATCTTTGTTGAAAAAATAGACTTTTGCACCACTCTTTTTACAACTACGATTGATACGACCCATAAACTGCTCTTCACTGTCAAGCGTGGAGATATCTTTAAAACCAATATCCATATCGATATCTACACCGGCTTCGATAACTTGTGTCGCTATTACAATAATCGGCTGATCCGATTTCGTTTTGTTAATAATCAGCTGACGATACGCTTTATTATCATCACCGCTTAACTCATATACAAAATCATACTTTTCTTTTAAAAGATTGTAAAATTCTCTGGCACTTTGCTTTTTAATAAACTCAAACAGTATCTTGCGATTATCGCCCCTCACCTCTTCAAAAAAAGTATCAATTCTTGCTAAATCTATCTTCCCTTCTTCCAAAAGCCTGTAATCGATTTTCACTCTCTCTTTAAACCAGGGACTTTGAAAAAACTTGTCGCGACTCTCAGGGTCAATCAAATCTACAAAATTATCACGTTTCTGCAATAAGCTGTCGAGTTTCGGTAATGTCGCAGACATAATGATAATTTTCATATTCAACAAGGCGGCATATTTATCAAAAAATTCCACCATATACCACCAGAGATTGTTGTTGTAACTTTGTATCTCATCTATAATAATCACCGAATTTGCCAGTTGCCACAAAGTGAAATTATCATCTTTGGATGTACCGAAAAGGATATTGAAAAAATTAACATGCGTCGTGATGATTGCGGGATAATGGTAAAAAAGACGATTAATATAAGCATTTTGATATTTCGTCTCTTCCTCCTCTTGCACTCTATCATCGACAGAGACAGGTGTAAGTGAATTGATTACTTCCGTTTGCAAAGTCTCCTGAAAAATATCATCAAATACATTTTTTGTCTGTTCAACCAGCGTATTGAAAGGGAAGATATAAAAAAGTTTATTGATATTATCATATCGGTTCAGCAGAGTAAGCGCCAGATTTATCGATGTGATTGTCTTACCACTTCCCGTAGGAGCTTCCAGATAATAAATATGTCTGTCGATATTTTTCAAAAGGGTATTTTGGGCTTCATGAAAGATTTCGTTACGAAGCTTATTGATCCCTGTCGGTTTACCAAACCCTTGTAAAAATGTATCAAACTTCTCTCTCAAAATAGTTTTTTGCTCTTGTGAAAATATACCGAATTCATCTGTTTTGATCTTTGTCATATACTCTGTCGTAGCATAATAATCGCTTGATATCAAAAGTGAAAAGAGCAGCTTATTGAGTATGTAAAATTCAAAATGAGGGATTTCTATTTTATCGAGATAATGCCAAAAAGTTTTAGCGATGCTATCTTCTTTTTTGAATGCTTCAAATACCGACAAATGTCCATGATGCTTCGAAATTTGATAGGCAAAACTGTATAGCATCAACTGGAGTCTGTATTTTTCGATCCGTCTGAAATCACTTAACTTCTTTTGAAAATATGCAATATACAACTCCGCAGATATTGGAGAATGCGCACTGCTTTGCGAACTTTCCATATAATCTTTAAAATGTTCATTTTGCATTTTTTTGGCTTGAAAAAAAGGATTTTTCTTCCCGATATCATGCAGATAGACGGCATTGACAAACATCTCTTTAATCAATGTAAAATGTTTTGTATCGATTTTTTCGATTAACCCATCGATCAAAGATTCCAAATGTTTAACGTTAACAATTTTCTCAAAGTATTTCAGCGTAAGATCCGCATGTTCCGCAAGCGTCTCTTCCGGAGGATGGGCAAGATAACGGTCATCTATGCCGAATTCAGATAAAGGTATAGTTTTTCTGCTCATAGCAATATGTGTCTTTGGGTATCTCTTTGGGTTCATAGTTGGTAAAAACCAGTGTTTCATACTCATAAAAATGGTATTTTTTCTGAAGTCTTACAGGTGAAACCTCCCGAAACAAAAAAGGCTGTGTATCATTCTCTCTGTGATATCCGAACCCTTTTTCCGGCTCAATGAATAAAGAATCGATATAATACTCTCCATCAACGGCATGCAAACTGTCATCAAGCATCATTTCATGAACATTTTCAATCTTTGCCGGATGATCGTTTTTACCAAGGTAGGGAATAAAAACCGCTTTCTGTTGTGTCAAATATGTTTTTATTTTTTCATACGCCAAACTCTCGTCATTGAGTATCATGATCTGCCATTTCGGATTTTCCAGCCATTGCTCCCGGACGATAAGATTTCCACCTTCTTCTTTACTGGCATATCCAACCGAATTGTTGAAAACGTGTATCTTTTTACTAAAATACCCAAAAGGAGCCATCGGTGTGATAGCGAATTTTAAATGTTGCAACTTGTCGTAAAACTCCGGTAGTTGTGCATCGAGTTCATCCAGTTTCTGTTGCAATACTTTTTTCTCTTTGCCTTTAAGCATTTTTATTCTTGCTTTCAGGTGCTCTTTTTGATCATGAAGTTGCGTATAGCCCCTATATCCCACTATGGCACCTAAAAGCCCCAGAAGTGCCGGTTTGTGGATATTATTATAGGTAAAATAGGCAAACTGATTGACATCAGGCTTTCTGAGACAAGCAGTTTTGCCACTTAATTCAAAGCTTAATGCCCTCATCACTCAATCTCTTCACCGGTGAAAATATTTTTAACTCTCTGTGTTGTTTGTACTGTTAACATATAAGGATTGACAAAAACTTCAATTGTCCCTTTATCACCCACCAATACTTCTACGTCTGACAAATCTATTGCCCTTTTTTCAGAATCAAACACAATATATTCACTCAAATCAGGCAAATAACACTCCGCATCATGACATTCTACAAAAAGAGCAAATTCGTTATCGCAGCCAAACTTGGCATTTGTCGCATAAGCTGTCGCACTCTTTAGAGCAACTTCCTTAAAAGCTTCGTAATCCTCTTTTGTGTAACCTTTAAAGTCATCACCTAAAATAACTTTATACTCGTCATACGCTTTAGGGTTGATCGAAAATCCGTAAAAATAGTGTGCTTCATCAACAGTAATTTTGGTACCGAGTGTTGATTGTTTTGCCTCTTTTCCCTTCTCTTCCGCTTTACTATCCACAAAAGGAGACAGAATATCCTGTACTTCTATGTTTGTATTATCAAATTTGTTAAATCCCTGACCAAACTGCACCGCACCGGTAATAGAGATGTTTTGCCCCTCCTCTGCAAAAGTTGCACCGAAATTTTTTACATCGATACAACGAAAAAGATTGCCAAGCACCTCTTTTGTAGCTGTCTTTTTATCGATTTCAGAAAAGAGATAGGCATACCGCTCACTAAGTTGTCTGGGAACAATCGTATCTTTCTCCTCTTTCCAGCTTTTGATGAAAAGCACTTTCTCACCTCTGTTTTCCCACATCTTTTTCATAGGATATTTCAACGCTTTGTCACTGCCGAAAATCTCACCGTTGCTTGTACTTTTCGGTCTGCCTGTAAAATCTGCATTCCAGTTTGCCATTTTTGTCCTGATGCCTATAATCCCATATACTCTGTTCATAACTTCACTCCTTTGCTGTCAATCTCTTTTTGCAACTCTTTGTTTGCGTGATTGTAAAAAACCAAATCGATAGGTAAATCCAAATCTTTTAAAATAAGCTTTTTAAAAAACTTTATCTGACCTTCTCTGAATCTTTTTTTTGTCATCTCACCTTTAAGAGCGATGTCAAAATCACCGCCCTTTTTTTGATCTTCTACCCTGCTTCCGAACAATATGATTTCACATTGACCAAAACTCTCTCTTGCCGTATCATGAATAATATTTTTCAAATACTCAGATACCCGCATCATATCTCCTTGCAAATACAAATACTTTTTGCACAATCTTCTCCATATCGTGAAAACTGTCAAGACAATACTTCAAATCTTCCAGTGCTTCTTGCAATTCATCAGGATAATCGTGTTCCAAATTATTACGGATATTACGAAAGGCGATCCATATGTCCAGGTCCACTATCTCCTCTTTTTCAATCGTCGTCAACACTTCACTCATTTTCGTATAGCTGATACCTGCACTGTCAAGCAGAGATTTGAACACCTTTGCCCCAAGATAATCCTGAAGTGAAGCGAAACGTTTTAAATAAGCATCCAATACACCTCTGTCCGCAACAGATAATTGACTATAACTTTTTACTTTAAAATCAAACCCACTCTCTTGTATATACTTATAATACTCTTCTAAAGCATTAAAGTGTGCCTGGACTTTTTGAAGTTGATGTTGCAGATGCATATCAATCCTCACTTTTGATATAAAAAATATTTTGACTCAACACTCCAACCAGGAATGCATCCATGTTACCCGAATCCGAAAGCTTGTCATTCCCTTCGTATGCCATAACCAGGCTCATGGCATTGTTAAACCTCACATATCCGAGATTGATCGCATGTTTATATTTGAAATATTCCATTTCAATCACTCTTTTCAACTTTTGCGCATTGTTAGCTCTTAAATATGCTTCTAACATATCACCATTCTTTTGATGACTCTCACTCATACTGATCAGATAACTCGCAATCTGCCCTGCAAGATAAAAAAACTCCTCTTTCGTTAAATTTGCATAATCCGAATTCGACAGTTTATCCAACACTCCTCTCTGCATTGACTTAATATTCATAATTCGCTCCTTGTTTTTATACTCCAATAATGAAAACTTCAAATTTAAACATTTGCCCGCAGATAAAAACCTGCTATGTTTGATATGTTCAATGGCAAAATGCGTTGCATATTTTTTAATCACACTGTAAAAACTTCTATCATCATACTTCTGAAAATAATTTACCATAGCATCTCTGGTACTGTAAATCAAATTTTGAAACCTGTTGTCAAGTTTCTTATAGACTTCCCCGTAATAGTTATTTTTCAGTTGTCCATTATATAAAATTGTATCTACTGCCTCTTCAAGTTGAGAGAGATATTCAATCTTTTGATCCTCGATATACATTTTCTTCTCTTTTAGCAGTAAATGATTCTTTAGCATCATTGGTTCTTGTAACTTATCGATTTTTGACGGTAAATAATCATAACCGATAATTAAATCCTGCTCTTTAAAGTCACGATCAATAAAAAATGCCTGATGATTGGTAAGCGGCTTTTTCTCCTGCAAATTTTGAAATTTCAACCAGTCAAAAAACTTTTTCGTCAACAATGCATCTTCTTTCAATATCATAAAAGGAGTGGTAAGTTTTCGATTTTTGTGCTCCAGAAAGGGTTTTTTGGAATTTAATCCCATATTTGAATCACTTAAACCATAAACCAAATCTGATACAGTTTTACTATATGCAATATCATTAAAAATTTTAATTGCGTAATAGATATTACTTTCATCTTGATACTGTTGCAATGGTGCATCAAAAAATATTTTGATATAGTTTTTTACACCATATTCCTGTGCCAAAACAACAATATTTTGTAAATTGTTTTTTATCCAACGATATTTTCTCAGAATGTCCTTTCGACGATTTCTGTCCTGAAACTTTTTCTGGAAAGTTTTCAAAATCTCCTTTTCCTGAGGTTTCGTAAACTTTTTATAGTTACAAAGATAATAATATTGATTTTTAATCGCATCCTTATTAAGTCTTTTTTTCTCATCCTGTGCAATTAAACTATCCAGTTTGATAAAAAGTGATAAGTAATTCACATTATGAATTTTTTTATCATAAAATGATTTATTGGAATTTAAATAACCGCTGTAATAATCCCTCTCTTTAAACCACGCATGGGCATCATGATT